>JAIENH010000544.1 GCA_019751475.1 Cyclobacteriaceae bacterium | reverse complement strand
AACTAATTTGTCTTTCTTTCAGTTAAAAGCTAGTGAGATAAAAAGGTATGTAAACGATATCAGTCAATACGATAAGTGGATGCTGGATAAACCAAAAAAAAATCAAAAACTAATTGAGCTCGTTAATGGAAACAGTATCGACATTGTTCCTGTGGAAATATCTCAGGTGTACTTCAATTCTTTGAACTATAACCCACGACCTGTTATTCAATCCTACTCAGCCTATAATGGTTTTCTCGATAGTCTCAATTTCAAAAAGTATAATTCAGATACTTCACCAGATTTTATTTTATACTCTTTGGGCACTATTGACGATCGTTACGGTTTTTTTGACGAGTCTTGGACTAAGCTTGCTATGCTAAGCAATTATGAGCCAAGCGGGTCATTAGACAACCAGATTATCCTCTCAAAGTCAAAAAAATCGAGCCCACTAATAAAGGGCAATACTCAGATTTCAGCTTCAAAACTGGGTCAGTATATTACTATTGCCCCGACTCGCTCCCTCCAGTTAACCAGTGTATTCATTGACTATAACCTGCTTGGCAAACTTAGAAGAATATTTTTTAAACCACCTTCCTTAACCATGACAATTACTTTGGAAAATGGGGAAGAATATACCTATAAGGCTATTACCACCATTCTAAAAGGTGGCGTAATCATAAACAAGTATATTGACACCAATGATGAGTTAGAAATTTTCATGAACTCCAAAGGTGAGTTAAACACAAATATTTTAAAAATTAGATTCGACCCTTTGGAAGCGACCTGGGGGCTAAAAGATGGTATCAAATTAATTACTACACATTTTTGGGTTGGTGACAGTGTCCAATCGCAAATGAATCACTCAGATAGTGTCAGAGCAACAGTATTACTCAATAAATTCAAACCAATAGAATCTACAATTGATAATTCAAGTAAGGATTCACTTAGAGTCTGGGTTGATAAAATTAAAACCCACTCCCAATTAATTAATATTTCAGGATGGGCATTTCTTGAGTTTAAAGAAAATGATTCAAGTAAAGTTTCCGTTATTCTCAAGTCTAACAAAAAAATCTATGAGCTTCGAACCGTAAACTATAACCGACCCGACCTTCCTCTTTTCTACAAGCGATCGGATATTAAAACCTCAGCATATAATGCGTCTGTATTGAAAAGCGCTATTCTTCCCAACACGTATCAGATCGGAATCCACTTAATAAATAACCACCAGAATATTGATGCTGTATATTTCACTGATAAAACAGTGGAAATTAAAAATACCTCAACGATTCAAAAAATAACTGGACCCAAAAATGTTACTGCAAAAATTTCCGGAGCAATAGATAGCGCCACGGTGGATAAAAAAGGCGAGGTGCTGATTCATGGATGGACGATTTACAATGATAAGGATACAACAAAAAAAATAACCAACGTTCTACTGGAATCCAACAATGACGTCTATAGAATTTCAACAAATCCTATTACAGAATATAATATAGCAAAGGGAAAACGTAGATTTATTGCGAATCTTCCGTCCTATAAATTACAACGAGGATTATATAAAGTCTATATAGAGGTCCTCAATCGAAAAACGGGTGTCTCAGAATCAATTTTAAGCGATAAGCTGGTTGCTTTAGGGGTTCCATTGTCAATTAGCCCAATAGAAATTACGAAGGTACCGGGTGTGTCGGGCGAAATTTCTAAAGGAATTGATAAATTTTCTTTTGATGGAAATTACCTTTCAATTTCTGGTTGGGCAGTCCCCGATTCATCAGACTTCAAAGGTTATAAAATTGAACTGATCTTGAAGTCAAATGTAAAAATTTACAAATGTGACGTGATTCCTAAAAAACGACCTGACGTTACAGCATATTATAAGAATACGTATAGCTTAGATGACTGTGGTTTCGAGGCCATTATCCAAACAAAAGACCTGCCACACGGAACTTATCAGGTAGGCTTATTTCTTCATCAAGGTGGTAAAAAAAGTAAGCTTGATTTTTTAGATCAATCTTTCATTAAAAAGTAGCATTAATTTGATAGCACTTAGAAAGGCGGGCTATCAAATGCCTTCCAAATTGATTCGTTGCCATTTGTTGCTGTCCACAAAATAGTATTTTCATCTTGCCATTCGGCCTGATTCCAGGCATCGCTTAAATGAATTGGAATACCATCTTCGTCAAAACCCTTAAGTCCCGATTCAGCTCTATCTTGCCATGTTTTACCACCATCTAATGAATAATACCAAGTTTTTGAGGGAAATGCACTTGCGTATTCTCTAGTTTTAGCTGCTTCTCTAATGGTCTTTACGACAAAAAAGCTAATTAAACTTATTGCTATTACCACAGAAGAAATGACAAGAATTTTCTTCATAAATTTTTAGTTTTTTTGATTGCTCGCTTTGTCAAAGAGCAAGGTACTCTTATTTGTGTAAATCACCAAGTAGGCTTTTATCAATACTCTGAATTCAAAAATCACTCTTTATTCAATAGAGAGAATGCATTAAATAAACCCACCACTTTAAAGCCTGTAGTATTTTGGTTTTCAATCAACATTCCAATTTGATAATCTTTCAATCCGACTTCTTTAAAAGGAATAAAGCACGTGAACCCGCACATGAGATTATTCTTATTATTTGGGGAAAAATCCACAACGCTCTTGTTTGCTGATTGAAAACATTTTGCACACAGTGTATCAGACTTACTAATCAATATTGTTGAGACCTTTTGATCATCACTATTGTTTCCTAACACGGCCCAGCCATAAAATATTATGAATGAGCCACTTCTTGTAGGCTTTGTTGCGGAAATATGAAATTCGCTTGTTACCGATATGGGGATAGATGACTTCGTAGTCCATGGCTTCAAATGAGGCAAATCCCCATTTCGAACGTAGATGTTATTTCCAACGATCTCAGAATGAAAAGTATAGTTGGTATTTATATACTCCTTTACCTCAGGAACATCCTCGAATCGAAAGGATGAGCGATAGAAAGACTCAACAAACAATTTGGGTCGATTGACTTTCAGGTCATTAATGTAAGTATCAAGGTAGTATTTATAATATGGTCCCGTTGGCAAAACGAATGTAGCGAATCGAGTGCCCATCAAAAAGCTATTTCCTTCAAATAGTTCGGGTTCGTAAGCCCAAGTTGCTATCCTTGCCCCCGGTTCAAAATAATGACTCAGTACGGCACTCAATTCACCGGTAGGTGTATAGCCATTATAATAGCGATTTGCTTTTTCCAAATACTCGGGTCGAAAAGTGAAATTGCTATGGAAATAATAAATAGATGCTATCAACATTATCATGACAAAACTGAGTTTAATTCCAATATGTCCAAATAGCGAATCGACATTGTTAGTAAAGACAAAATTATTGACACAATGACTTGATACCACTAAAAGAGCCGTGAATGGAAACAATAGAAAAAGTGTATAATGAACGAAGTTCCTGCCTGGCATTGCTACGCAGAAGGCGGAGATTATCAAAAGTATTACAATAAACAGAATCTCGTAAAAGGTCTTTTTTCTCACTCTTCTCCCAAAAAAGATTATTAAGAATAAATTGATAAGAATCGAAACAAATAAAAAAATCCAATAAAAGTTTAACTCAGTTGGAGAAAAAACTATCTCCAATAAGACATCCATTCGTTGCATAAATCCTGACTGTCCGGCCGTAGAATAAAATAGATTATTTTGAACATACGATACCCAGAAGTCATTAAGTCCATTGTATGTCCACAGCATAAATAGGACAAGCAGTGTTGGCATCAAAGCACTGGTTCCCAAAATCAAGAGATGCCTTGTCGAGTACTCCTTGTAAACAATATATAGTGACACTAATCCAATAAAAAACGCCATAGGTGTGGCTTGCAATTTTGAAAATGGCACTAAACCAAGAATCATTCCCAGTAGGAAAAGATTGATTGAATATCTGCCAGGGCCTGATATATAGAGTTTATAGAAAAAAACGAGAGCAATACTTAGTAGAAAGATTGAAGGATGCTCGCTATTGTAAGCTATCATATCTGGGCTTTTCATTGCAGAAATTGCAATTATTACAGGCAAAATTGTGAGGCGAGCAATTGCTGAGCCCGCAATTCTACCCACACGGAACAGGCAAATTGCGCTTAAGCAAAGTAAACCTCCTGACATTATTTTAACAGATCCTGAATCAATAGAGAGGCCGATCAATTTTAATGGAATCAAGAATAGAGGAACGATTGGACCTCCTGTACCAGTATCAACGCTGACAAAAATGCGAGGGTCTTTGCTTAGAGTTTTCGCACAGGCAATCCACATTGGTTCATCTGGATTCTGGATGGCATAGACCGCTGACGGAATTCTTGCCAGTGAAATAAAAATCAAGGCAAAAAAAATAAAAGTATAATCAGAAACTAAAATTTTTTCAACAGCCCATAGCTTTCTATTGCTTGTTGTAAAAAATTCTTTGGCATTTGAATAAAAAGTGAGAAGGAAAAGGGCATAAACTGATATCAATTGACAAAGGAAATAATTGTAGCGACCAGCCTCACCTAAGTCAATCAAGAATTGCGAAACAATCTGAACAGTATTGGGAGAAGGCCAAATCATTTGAAAATTGATAGAAATCGATCAAGTCCTCAAAGATACAAGATGTTCATAAATGGCATTTAAGCTCAAGGAATTTGAGAGGCAAAGTCGCGATTGAAGTGATGGTTCAATAATTTAAATCCAAGTTTCTCTTTGTTTTCAACTAAGATGCCAATTTCAAAATCACCTGATGGAATTTCATTCAAAGGAATATAACCTAAATACCCACACATTAGATTATACTTATTATTAGGAGAAAAATTAACAACGCTACTATTTGCTATTTGATGTGCTCTCAACAATAGGGTGTCACTCGTATTGACTAGTGCCAGCTTCACTTTTTGATGATCACTATTTTCTGCAATTACCGCCCAACCACGAAACACAAGGAAAGAACCGTTTTTATTTAAGATTTCTAAATGACAATGAAACTGGTCAGTTAACGGCCCTTTGTTCACTCCTTTGCTAACAAGGGTTTGCAAAGGAGACAATTTAGTCTTACGTACAAATATTCTTACCCCTACAATCTCAGAATCCAGCACATAATTTTGATCAATATATTCTTTAATTCTAGGAAAATTTTCAAAGCCACTCTTTGCGCGATCAGTGTATCCGAAAAAGTCTGGTGTTATTGCCTCTACAAAGAGTTTAGGTTTATTCTTCTCTAAATCTCTTAGGTAACGATCTATGTAAAAATCCTGCAATTCACCAGGTTCAATCAGAAAATTAGTTGCTCCATCTCTTGTTCCCATTAAAAAATCTGTTCCTGCCCAAAGCTCTGGAGCCCATCCCCAAATTGCCATTCTCTCATCGGATGAGTGGTAACGATTCAATATAGTGACTACATCAAATTGAGGCATATATCCGTCATAAGCTAGTTTTGCTTTTTCAACCAGTGGTGGGCGAAACGAAAATTGACTCTGAAAATGATAAAATGCCACCGCTACTATTGGAGCAATGATTAGCAGTTTTATCACTCGTTCTTGCACACCTCTAATATGCTTAGATACTATCAGGTTAAAGCAATGTATAATTACTCCAAGGAAGAAACTTAAAGGGATAAAAAAGAGCAAAACGTAATGAGGGAAGGATCGACCAGGTGCAACAATGCAGTAAGCTGAAACTAATAATAACAAAATTGAAAAGAGAAATAAAAGTATCTCCTTCCTAGGAAGATCGGATAGACGTGGTAAGATTATTAGAACTCCAAAAAAAGTAATAGTAAAAGTGCAATTAAGAAAAAAGTTTAACTCTACAGGTACATAAAGCAAATCTGTCAGCAATACCATACTCTTCGAAAAACCTTCAACATCAGTTTGTGTGGTGTAGAGGAAATTATTAATCACATATGAACTCCAAAAATCAGTTAAACCAGAATACGACCATACAATGGCTATCGTAAAAAATAAAGGAACTAAAGCGCTTCCAATCAAAACCGCCAATGATGTAAGATTAAGTTTCTGATAAACTAATATGCAAGCAAAAAGGCCAATTAGTATAGCAATAGGGACTGCCTGAAGTTTTGCAAAGGGTACTGATCCTAAAATCAAACTCGATACTATTATATTAAGGTAATATTTACCAGCTCCCAAGTTTTCAACTCTAACAACAAAATAAAGGGCAACTGACAAAAGTAATACAGCAATGTGCTCACTATTATAGGCAATCATGTCGTTGTTTTTCATAACTGCTATTGCTACTACAATAGGTAAAGCTAATATCCGACTTAATGGTAGTCCAAAAAGTCTTGTAAAAGAAAAGAATAAAAAACCAACACTCACAGCCATCGTAGCAGCACTCACTATTTTCAGAGTTCCAAAGTCAACAAAGAGATCAACTTTTTTTAATAGGGTTAAAAGAAAAGGAACAAGTGGTCCACCGGTACCTCCATCAACACTGATCCAGTACCTCGGATCCTTGGCAAGAGTTTTTGCAAGGGCAATCCATAGCGCTTCATCAGGATTCTGAAATCCATAGACTGCTAGTGGAATTCTTGAGATGAGGATAAAACTGATAATACAAAAAACATAGAGAAATTTGCTTAAAAAAAAGTTCTGAACGTGACGGATTTTACTATTGTTACCGGCAGTAGCATTCAAATTGAAAAATCCATATAGCGCTAAAAATAGGAGGCTGTAAAACAAAATAGCCTGTAAGCTAAAGTAATACCATCGACCAGATTCACCTAAATCAATTAGATATCTTGCAAGGTCTTGGGTGGTATTAGGCCGAGGCAAAACTTCCACAATAATTTATCTAAAGCGTTGAAGAGGATTTATACAAAGCTCACTTGAAAGAACCTTCATTTATCAAGCATGTTTAGCAAAAGGATTCAATAATCTATTATTTTGCAAGAAATTTAGTATAATATATTGCATTTATGAAAGTGGTTATTCTTGCTGGGGGACTAGGAACTCGGCTATCGGAAGAAACTGATTTAAGACCAAAACCGATGGTTGAAATTGGAGGCAAACCGATTCTTTGGCATATTATGAATATTTATAGTCACTTTGGTTTAAATGAATTTATTATTTGTCTTGGTTATAAGGGATATATCGTAAAGGAGTATTTCGCAAACTATTTTCTTCATCAATCGGATGTGACAATTGATCTATCTAACAATGGCATGCAAATACATAACTCATTTTCAGAGAACTGGAAAATTACGCTAATCGATACTGGTAAAGAGACGCTTACAGGCGGTCGAATTAAACGCATTGAAAAATATGTGAATGGAGAAAAATTCTGTCTTACTTATGGTGACGGTATTGGAAACATTCCCATCAATCAACTTATTTCATTTCACGAAAAGAATAAAAAATTATGTACAGTGACTTCTGTTCAACCTGGAGGTCGATTTGGTGTTTTGAACATTAATGAACATCAAATGGTAGATTCCTTTTTTGAGAAAAGACAGGAAGATTCAGGTTGGATAAACGCAGGTTTTTTTGTTTGTGAGTCCGGGGTTTTTAAATATCTAAAAGGAGATGATACCATTTGGGAAAGAGAGCCACTAGAGCATCTCGCGAACGATCATCAGCTAATTGCCTTTAAACATAAAGGTTTTTGGAGACCGATGGATACTTTAAAAGATAAAAGCGATTTGAATGATCTTTGGAACTTGGGGAAGGCGGAATGGAAAATCTGGAAGTAATGTTGCAGGATGGATTTATTCAATAATTTTTTCAAAGGAAAAAAAATACTCATCACGGGAGACACTGGATTTAAAGGCTCTTGGCTTTGTATCTGGCTGAACGAGTTGGGGGCCGATGTGTATGGATATGCTTTACCACCCAAGACCCCTCAAGACAATTTTGTTAAAGCTGACTTACAAAAAATGATTCACCATTACGATGGTGATGTGAGGGATATTGATCATCTCAAGAGCATTTTCAATAAAGTAAAACCAGAACTAGCGTTTCATATGGCCGCTCAGGCACTCGTTTTACCTTCTTATTCAAATCCAACTGAAACTTTTCAAACAAACGTATTGGGGACAGTCAATTTTTTTGAAGCCGTACGGCAAACGTCTTCGGTGCGAGTGGCCCTAAACATAACCAGTGATAAGTGTTATCAAAATAACGAGTGGGTCTGGGGTTACCGAGAAAACGATCCTATGGGTGGCAACGATCCTTATAGCGCTTCGAAAGGTTGCTCGGAATTAGTCACCAACTCATACCTAAAATCATTTTTCAGCACTGGTGAATGCCTGGTAGCATCCGCAAGAGCCGGCAACGTAATTGGCGGAGGTGATTGGGCCGAATATAGAATTCTTCCAGATCTTTTCAGGGCTTACTTTGTGAATGAAGCTCTTGTTATCCGTAACCCAAAAGCTACACGGCCTTGGCAATTTGTGCTTGAACCACTATTTGGCTATCTCAAGTTGGCGGAATCACTTCATTGCACCGGGAGGGCACTCTCGGGTGCATGGAATTTTGGACCAAAGTCACTTATTAACCATCGCGTTGAAGAAGTGATTAATGGTGTGAAAAGATTGATTCCTGATTTACAATACATCATGGAGGCTCCAAATGAAAAGCCGCACGAAGCTCATTTGCTAAAGCTTGATATTTCAAAGGCATTGACCCATCTGGCGTGGAGGCCCCTTCTAGATTTCAATGAAACAGTTCAATTTACCACAGAAGGCTATCTTTCTGAAAGGTCAGATGTTGATCTGTACCAAAGCAGGGTCAATCAAATTAAAAAGTACGTGACTAAGTTTAACATATGAACGAAAGAGCAGAATTCATTAAGAGTCAAATCTTTGACTTAATTAAACAATATCATCATGAGGTATATCCTCCTAAAGCCTTTGTTCCGGGTGAATCAACGGTTCCAGTCAGTGGAAAGGTCTTTGATGAAAAGGAGCTCCAACTCATGACCGAAGCAGCACTGGATGGAGTATTCACAACAGGAAGATTTAACACAGAATTTGAGAAGAGATTGGCCAAGTACATTGGTGTAAATAATCTCATTACTGTTAATTCAGGCTCTTCAGCGAATCTTATTGCTTCCGCCACTTTAACTGCCGAGGAACTAGGAGAACGGGCGCTCAAAGCTGGTGATGAATTCATCACAGTTTCCGTGTCCTTCCCAACTACGATCAATCCCCTTATTTCTTTTGGACTGGTTCCTGTGTTTTTAGATATTAATATACCGACCTATGAAATTGATATCTCAAGGTTGGAAGAGGCCATTGGTCCCAAGACAAAAGCTATTGTCATTGCTCATACCCTTGGTAACACTTTTCAAGTAGAGGAGATTTCGAGGATTGCAAAGAAGCATAATTTATGGTTGATGGAAGATTGCTGCGATGCACTGGGAGCTACTTATAATAATAAGCACGTAGGTACATTTGGTGATATCGCCACTATAAGTTTTTACCCGGCTCATCATATCACCATGGGTGAAGGTGGAGCAGTATTCACTACCAATTGGAGGCTAAAGAAAATAATGGAATCCTTTCGCGATTGGGGACGTGACTGTTACTGCGAGCCAGGCAAGGATAATACCTGCAAAAAGCGATTTGGTTGGCAACTTGGATCCTTACCCTTTGGATATGATCATAAGTACACCTACTCACGATTAGGGTACAACCTTAAAATCACAGATATGCAAGCTGCGTTAGGGCTTGCACAATTAGATAAGCTGGATGAGTTTGTTCGAATCAGAAGGCGGAATTTTGATCGGCTTAAAGCGGGTCTAAGCGATCTTACTAATAAGATTATCTTGCCAGAAGCAACACCAAATTCCAATCCGTCCTGGTTTGGTTTTTTGATTACCCTCAAGCCAGATGCTGGTATTAGTAGAAATGATTTAATCGATGCACTTACCGAGCGCAAGATTGCAACTAGACTGCTTTTTGCAGGTAATATTATTCACCAGCCTTACTTTAAAAATTATCAGTATCGGGTTGTAGGTGAGTTAAGAAATGCTGAGATCGTAATGAATCAGACGTTTTGGATTGGAGTGACTCCAATGATTAATGATGAAATGATCGATTACGTAATAAAGTGCATTCACTTAACACTTAAAAAATAACCGACCTAATCTAGTCGCTAAAAAAATTTGAACTGACTAAACTAGAACTCTTGGTAGTAATAATTCTTAACTTCGCGCACAACCCTTTTTATATTCTCCTCCGGCATACCTACCCAAAGTGGTAGCCTAATTAAATTATCAGAATAAAGATCGCTTTGAGTTAATTCTCGTCCGTCATGTTTCGTTTGATAATAAGGAGATTTATGCAATGAAATGTAGTGGAATACCGCGTTTATATCGTTTTTCTTTAGATGATTAATTAATCTCTCTCGATCATAAGATTTATTACACACCATGTAAAACATGTGGTTATTGTTGGACGCGTAATTTGGGACTATGGGTAAAGTTATAAAGCCTTTATCTTCCAAGAGTTTAAGCTCACTATAATACATGTCCCAAACTTTCTTACGCTCCGATTGAATAAAGTCTATTCTTTCCAATTGAGCGAATAAAAAGGCAGCAAGCATATCGGATGGAAGAAAGGAGCTACCAACGTCTACCCAACCATATTTGTCTACCTCACCCTTAAAAAATGCGGATCGATTGGTTCCCTTCTCCCAGATAATCTCAGCCCTACTTTTAAACCGATCGTCATTGACAACTAACATACCACCCTCACCACAATGTATATTTTTCGTCTCATGAAAACTAAATGTCGCTAAATGACCAATTGAGCCAAGCGGCTTGCCTTTGTAGAAGCTGTTTATACTTTGAGCTGCATCTTCTACAACAAAGAGATTGTATTTTTTTGCCAATCCCATAATTTGATCCATATCGCACGCAATTCCCGCATAATGAACCGGCACTATCGCCTTCGTTTTTGAAGTAACCAAAGATTCAATAGAGTCAGCATTAATATTGGGGTTAGTTTTCATTGAGTCTGCAAAAACGATTTTTGCACCTCTTAGAATAAAGGCATTAGCAGTCGACACGAAAGTATAGGAGGGCACAATGACTTCGTCTCCAGGCTGGATTTCTATAAGAATTGCTGCCATCTCCAAGGCATCTGTACATGAGGTCGTTAATAAACATTTACCAAATCCGCGCTGGGCAAAAAAGTTTTGGCATAATTTAGTGAAATCGCCATTCCCAGAGATTTTCCCGCTACTTACAGCGTCCTGAATATATTGGATCTCTTGTCCGGTAAGAAAAGGTTTATTGAAAGGGATGTGATTTATCATTGAACTTCCAATGCTACTACAATACTGGCCCCAAAAGAAAGATTAGATCTTTTAATTATCCTCATTTCCATCTTGCTTAAAAAAGAAAATATCCAATCGATAAAGCCACTAGGTTTATGTTGTTTATTTTCGGCTTTTAATATCTTCTCATTGGAACGTCCTCCGCGAACTAGGTATGGAAGCGTTCTCAATAAAAACGTTAACGGAACCAAATATGAAAAGAAATGAGAAAAATACAGAATCTTGAGGTTTGCTTTTGCGGCAAGATATAAAATCATCTTCTTGTTATATCGCCTGTGATGATTCCCATAGTCATCCAAATCAGACCATAACAGCTTATACGCAGGAACAGTAATTAAAATTTTAGTGCCCTTTTCTAGTTGCTTTGAGAGTTGAAGAATAAAACCAGCATCGTTCTCGATATGTTCAATTACATCAAACAATCCTACGGCTTGCGTATTGAAATTGATAAAATCAAAGTTCTGAAAAAGAGAGTTATAGACGTGTTTAATACCTCTTCTTTTCGCATTAAGGCATCCCGCATAACCTGGCTCAACTAACGCAACCTCTCGTTTAGGAAATTGCCTCTTAATGTAGGTTGCCTGTAGCCCATTTCCACCGCCAATATCTACAAAATTACCTTGATCAGATATTTTTTGTAATACTTCACAGATGACTTTATTTCTATGTAAGAACCAAAAGCTACCATCTTCAAACTTAATGCTTTCGCTATGTCCAGACTCAGGATAATCGACTTGAGTTGTACTTTCTAATACACTAATCCCATTACCATCTATTCTATAATTATTCATACTAATTCAGCGGTCATCTCTTTAAGACTGCCAAACCAAATCCGGTTTTACCATAACCATTACCGTTGTATAACATGTATCTAATCGAACCATGATCAAATACAAAGGGGTAACATACCATCTCACTATCCCAGCCGTCTAAAGAAACGTCAATACCTGATTGCTGATCCAATCTTATCCATGAAAATCCATCTATGGATTCAGCATATCCTATTCTGTAAGTAGAAATATTTTCTTGTCCTCTATAAGAATACCACATTTTGTATCTTCCATTTTCGCTAATCACAAACGGTTTGGACAATGCATACTCAAAAGGAGAAGAAAGACCAATCATTACGCTATGTGATCGATTCCAATTAATACCATCGGTAGATTCAGCATATTTAATAACGTGGTGCATCTCATGTTGTTCTTTACCCCATTTTAAATTCGATCCATACCACATCCGAAATTTATTCCTCTCATACAAAATACTTGGATAAGAAACAGAAAAGGGATCTTCATTACTGCGATCGATAATTGGAGCTCGGCTGAGTTTCTCGTACATGCCGCTTTCTTTATTCAATCTTGCCAATCCAATTGTATTTAACCATGGAACAGTGACTTTTAAATTCCAGCCTAAGTAGTATATGTGCGGCACGCCACTTATTTCGATATAATATCCCATCGCTGTACCACTATCATCAAACATTCCAGGCTCTCCTGGAGCAATCACTGGCTCGGTCGAGATTGCAATCACTTTAAATGAATTATCGAAATCAATATCAACAAAGGCAATATGGGATCTCTTTTGTGAGTCGCGGCACGTAAAAAAAATCCGATAAATGCCTGAATCCCTACTAATTGCAAATGGATTGGCCGCATGCGATATCATCCAATCTGATTGATGATCAGGGCAAAAAATCATTCCAAGTTTCCGCCAAAACATCATAGATTAAAAAAATCACTTGTCTTATCTAGCTTAATGGATTTTGCTGGTGTATAGACTGATTTTGGTTCCGTATTTTTAGTAATTACTGCTCCTGCACCAACTAGCGTACCTTTTGCAATAATTACCTGATGTCCTATAGTCGAGTTTACACCGATAAAACAGTTGGGTTTTATGGTACAATGTCCTGAAACGACAACATGAGAGCTTATAAAATTATGACTTTCAATTAAAGAGTGATGTCCGATATGATTTCCACTCCAAAGAGTTACATTATCTCCAATTTTTACAAAAGGCTGAATTGTATTGTCTTCAAAAATAAAACAGTTTCTTCCGGGTTTAAATTGCGAAAGATAACTACATCTGGTACTGACATAGCTAATAAGATCATATCCTTTAGTTTCTGCTTGGTTAAACTTTTCCTCTCTGATTTTATTCATTTTACTATAACTAAGCGCTATAAACATTTTTACAACTCCCGGAGGATGAACCTCTTGAATTAATTCGAAATCAATTATCGGTTTACCTTCAAAGGAGTCTTTAGTCTTGAATGCCCGATCAACCGTAAAGGCTACAACTTCATACTCACTATCGATATCAAAGTAGTAATTTGCTATTTGAGCAATATCACCCGTTCCAAAAATAACCAGCTTCTGCTTCATATATTCTTCTTTACAATGATAGTGAATTCATAAAGCGCATAGTCATGCAAAACAGCAACGTACTTTGAAAATTCTCTTTTGCAGTAATCCAAAAAGAAACTCGGATCAGCATAATAGAGATAATCTCTCATGTACTCCCGATCGGAATATTTTGAAAGCATATTAAATGAAAAACCCTTCTTACTTCTTTGATTAAAATCTTCTAAAGTCTTTACGATATAATCTAACCAAGTATTCTGATCTTGATTTAATTTAACATTAAAAATACCACTGGACACAACATAATCAAATTCCTGCGATCCTAAGTTAGAAGCCCATATTATCGAGTCATTCTCACCGAAAATTTCTCTGGCCTTCAAAAGCATTTCCTCAGAAATATCAAATCCAAAGTATTGTACTTTTCTAAAATCCTGTTTCACCATTTCTAACATTGCCCCATATCCACAGCCATAGTCTAGCACACTAAAATCTGAGCTTTCATTGATGACTTTAAGAAGTTGAACAAATCTTAAATTTTGCGAAGCTTCAGAATTCCAATCAACGCCTTTAGCTGAAACTCCATGTTCTCTTATTTTCGAAGAATAGTAATCCTTAACTTGATCGAGGATTTGCTTTTCATTCATGACTTATTGGTTCTTCTTTTTCTATACTCAACAACATTGTTAGCAAGTTGAAATTTAAATCCTAATATTAATTGCTCCTCATCAGATAGTTCATCGATATGATATTTTTCTAAAATTGCCTGAGGTATATTAATCTGTTGCTTAATAATTGGAGAAACAAACATATTATTTACCCCAATTCTCACATCGGAGCTAGTGTTATAGCCCGCCCGATGAAACAACATGCTATCAAAAAAGATTACTGACCCCTTCGGTGCAATAATCTGTAATTCATTTTCAATTACAAATTTTTCGCTGGGGAAAAAATCACTCCTGTGTGAGTAAGGCAGCACGAAAGTTGCTCCATTTGTGTTTGTGAAATCTGTTAAACAATAAAAGGCGTTAATAGCTAATGGCTTACTTATCACCCAATCTTGATAAGGCAAATCTCGATGCCATGCAGCTTGATGATGATAATTATCTGGAGGATTAATTATTCCGTTTTGAAGATGAAGTTGAAGATTTTGCCCAAGTAGTCTCTTAGCTAAATCTATAACTAAAGGATTCATAAATAATCACTGTTGTCCGACTAAAGTAGTAAAGGGTGGATTTAAAGCCACCCTTTTTTATGTCATTTTTGTAATCGCTAA
>JAIENH010000320.1 GCA_019751475.1 Cyclobacteriaceae bacterium | reverse complement strand
CCATCAAGTCAGCCTGGAATAAATTAGATGAGTTAAAATCCCCGCATCAACTCTCCTTTAATTTTGCGTAAGTCCAGGAATTAAGTATGAAACGAAGAATTGCTGTTCTTATCGTCTTGTTACTGGTGGCCGGACTTGCCCAGTCCCACGAGTTTTGGCTGCAGCCGAAGAAGTTCCGGTTTAAGGTTGGAGAAGAAATGAAGATCGATTTTATGGTGGGCGAGAATTTCACAGGCACCTTTTGGGATATGAAGCGACACAAAGTGGAGAAGGCGGAAGTTCATGCGGGCAGCATTGTCAAAAATGTTATGAAAGATGTGAAGCCAACCGAAGGCAACAATCTAGGGTACAAGTTTGATAAAGAAGGAACCCACCTGGTGGGCGTGGAGAGCAATTTTGCTTTCATTGAATTGGAAGGCAAGAAGTTTAACGAGTATCTCAAAGAAGATGGCATTGATAATATTCTTGACGAGCGCACACGCGAGAATAAACTGGAGCAAACTGCCCATGAATATTATAAGCGCTACGCTAAGTTATTGGTACAGGCAGGCGATAAAACAGATGAAACTTATC
Organism: Cyclobacteriaceae bacterium; assembly: GCA_019751475.1. Classification (GTDB taxonomy): domain Bacteria; phylum Bacteroidota; class Bacteroidia; order Cytophagales; family Cyclobacteriaceae; genus ELB16-189. The sequence goes on along the minus strand of JAIENH010000320.1, from coordinate 14,238 downwards.
GCAAGCGACTTGGCTTTCGCTACGAGATTATCCCCATGGTCAATCCATACACACTTAAGTCAGGCGACTATTTGGAGTGCCGTGTGTTGTGGGAAGGTAGACCAGCGCCCGGGGCGTTGGTAAAAGTTTGGGGAAGGGCGGGGAACCGTAATTTTCTGCAAGACATCTACACGGAGAGTGATGGCACGGTTAAGTTTCCCATTAGCAACTCCGGCCCGTGGATGGTGAGTTCTGTGCGAATGATAAAAGCAGACAAAGAAGGAGCTGATTATCAGAGCCTGTGGGCGAGCCTGGTGTTTGCGGTAGAATAGATTTCACTAACCGTCCAGTGCATCGGCCACCAATCGGGCGGCTACTAAATCTTCCAGCGCCAAACCTACCGACTTAAAGCACGTGATGTCTTCAGGTGACTTTCTCCCGGTTGTCCGTCCACTGCACAAGTCAAAAAGTGAACCCTTGATATCTCCTTTCTTTATCGTGCCTTGTGCAAGTGGGATGGCCAGGTCGCCACATTCATGAAGGGCTCCAGCGTGATCGATGTAAAGAGAGGCACGCCTCATCACATCATCATCTGCTTCCCGCATAGACGGGCGGTAGGAGCCCACGAGGTCTACATGCTGACCTGCTCTCAATAACTTTCCATGAATCAACGGCAGTTCACTGAGTGTAGCACAACTGATGATGTCTGCTTTACCAACGATTTTCTCAAGGGACGTTATAGCCTCTATGGGAAAGCCATCTTGTTGCAATGTGTGTGCGAGTTGCTTCGCTTTTTCCTGATTACGACCCCAAAGGATGATTTGGTTGAGATTTCTCACGGAAGCATGGGCTTTAATCAAGTGTGGTGCCAGCGCACCCGTGCCAATCATTAACATAGATATGCTATCTGGTCGGGAGAGATACGTGGACGCCAACGCAGATGTGGCCGCGGTGCGTATCGCGGTAAGCATTTTAGCATCCAGTGCCAAGCGTACGGTGCCAAAGCGAGCATTCATCAGGATGTAGGTGCCGTGGATGGAAGGAAGACCGTACGCCCCGTTGTTGGGTGATACCATGACTAGTTTCACGCCCAGGTCTTCGCCTGCCTTCCAGGCGGGCATCAGTAGCAGGGTGGAGTCAATTTTTTCTTCCGGATTGGGTACGGACAAATGCAGGCGGTCGGGGGTAGTGATCGTATCGTCAGCAAAGGCTTTTTGCAAGGCGGGTACCAACACCTTAAAATCCAGGTTGCGTTCGATCTCTTCAGCCGTGACAAATCTCATCGGATCAAATTAGCAAACCTGCGTGCTATTTCCACCTTCTTATTGTTTGTATTTTTGAAGGCAAAGCAAATTACACCATGGATCAGGCAATTCAATCCAACCAGGCACCCGAACCAGTCGGGCCATACCCGCACGCCCGCAAAGTCGGTAACTTATTATTTCTGTCAGGAGTGGGGCCGCGCAAGCGAGGCTCGAAAGAAATACCCGGAGTGACCCTGGGCACGGATGGAAAGGTGACAGCTTACAACATTGAAGAACAGTGCCATTCGGTTTTTAGAAACGTGAAGTACGTGCTGGAAGATTCCGGGTCGCGATGGGAAAACCTCGTGGATGTCACGGTCTATCTCACAAATATGAAAGCAGATTTTACAACGGTCAATCGTATCTACAAAGAGTATTTTCCGAATGCTGCCACACAGCCCTGCCGCACCACGGTGGAAGTAGGTGCGCTGCCAACACCCATTGCCATTGAGCTGAAGTGCATCGCCACGGTGTGATTCATTTTTATTAAATTGCTTTTGATTATGGATGTCTTCACACTTCGGGGCAAAGTTACGGGCCGGTTTACAGACGAGGAGTTTTTTTGGTTTTGTGCCGAAAACCCTGAATTGCGTATTGAGCGAAACAGCAATCTAGAAATAACAATTATGGCACCGGTATTTGCATTGGGTGGATATCAAAGTGGTGAAGTCACCCGTCAATTAGGCAACTGGGCTCATAGTGAGGGTTCAGGAATTGCCTTTGATTCCTCTACCGGATTTACGCTTCCTGACCGGTCGGTACGTTCACCCGATGCATCCTGGGTATCGTTGAAGCGGTGGAACTTGCTTTCAGAAGCTGATAAAAATCGGTTTGCTCCAATTTGCCCTGATTTTGTTATTGAAGTTCGTTCGAAGTCTGACCACCTTGATGACTTGAAAGAAAAAATGAATAGTTGGATTAGGAATGGAGCGAAGTTGGCGTGGTTGGTCGATCCGCAAGATGAAATCACATACGTCTTTCGACCGGGAAAGCCTATAGAGAAAATAACTGGGATGGATAGAAAAATACCGGGCGAGGGTCCTGTGCAAGGTTTTATTCTAGATCTTTCGCAGTTGAAAATTTAAACTGCAAAGCTCTCTCCACAGCCACAGGTGCGGGAAGCGTTGGGATTGATGAACTGAAATCCCTTCCCGTTAAGGCCGTCAGAGAAATCTAGTGTAGTGCCCAATAAGTAGAGCAAGCTCTTCTTATCTACCAATATCTTAATTCCCTTATCTTCAAATACCTGGTCCACCGGTTTGATCTGATCGTCAAAATTCAAATCATACATCAGCCCCGAGCAGCCACCACCTTTTACCGACACCCGTATATTGTTGTTTGGCTCGCGGCCTTCTTGCTGGCGCAACTCAATGATCCGCTCTTTCGCTTTCTCTGTTACACTGATCATATTTCTTTCTTATAAAGATATAAATTAACTAACCGGGTTCAGCACCACGCTGAATACCGTGATCGTATTCCGGTCACGGCCATAGTAAAGTTTTTCCAAGGCCTCCAGGATATTGCCCGCACGGAAATAGGAAGTATGAAGTTCGTGTTCACTGCGTGCCACCCACTGAATGGTATAAGAATTTTCTTTCTCCTTATAGTTCTGCACATAGTCCAACATCTTCCGTAGCGCGTCCACTTTATCTGCACCCTGCTCAGAGTGAAATAAGAACGACTGGTTATGCCTTGGGTTAATGGTGATCAGGTCTAGCTTCACTTTTCCGTCTACTCCGCTGTATTCAAAAATAAGATCAGACGTGCGCAAGCCCAGGTAGTCTTTTATCTGCTGTTGTACCTTGGCTGCCTCCACGTGGGCATCACTGGTCGTTTCGATCATTATTTTGGGCATTTGTTATTCAAAAACCTTGAGAATGGCTTAAAAGTTTCTTCACTTGTGCAAAAATAGCAAACGATCATGACAACGGGTATTAAAAAATTAGAACACATTGGCATAGCCGTAAAAAACCTGGCTGAGGCAAACGGGGTTTTTGCCAAGCTGCTGGGCACGGAGCACTACAAAATTGAGACGGTGGAGGCCGAAGGTGTCAAGACTTCCTTTTTTAAGGTAGGTGATCTTAAAATTGAGTTGCTGGAAGCTACCCGTGAAGATTCTCCCATTGCCCGGTGGATAGAGAAGCGGGGAGAAGGACTTCATCACCTGGCTTTTGAAGTAAAAAACATCGAGGCAAGCATCGATCGCTGCCGCGAGCAGGGCTTTCAATTAATCCGCGATAAAGCCACTCCTGGAGCAGATAACAAACGAATCACCTTTCTGCATCCAAAGAGCAGCAACGGTGTATTGGTAGAATTGTGTCAGGAGATCACCGCAAAAACTTAGGCGTCTTTCTCGGATGCAGACCGTACTGCGTTTTGTTGTAATACTTCCATTTGTCTTTGCCAACAGCAGTGTCGGAATACGATTTGGGTCCACAGGCCGCCAAAACAACTAACGCCAACACCACTAAAATTCCTCTCGTTTTCATAATAATCGTCCGTTTTGCACCCGTAAATAACCCACACCTGGGCACTCTGACGTGAATGTGCCGTCATCCGTTTACTTTTGCCGGACGAATTGCCGGTAAGTCCGGTAAACGGACATTACCATGACTGAAAAAAGAACAGAAATAGCCTCGTTGGGCGAATTTGGCCTGATTGACCGGATAAGCACTACAGCAGCCCTTCGCCAGCCTTCTTCCCTTCGCGGGATTGGCGATGATGCTGCCGTGATTGACGCAGGTGAGGAGGTGATGTTGCTTTCAACGGATTTGCTAATGGAGGGCATTCACTTCAACCTGGCCTACATGCCGCTACAACACCTCGGCTATAAAGCGGTAGCTGTAAACGTATCTGACATTGCTGCTATGAATGGCAGGCCCGAACAAATTATAGTTGGACTTGGCTTGAGCAATCGCTTTTCGGTGGAGGCAGTGGATATGCTGTACAAGGGCATTCAGGCAGCCTGCGAAAATTATAAAGTTGACCTCGTGGGTGGCGATACTACCGCTTCACCTTCCGGATTGATGATCTCCATCAGCGTGCTGGGCCGGGCCAAGAAGGGTCATGAAGTATATCGCAGCGGAGCAAAGGACAAAGACATTATCTGCGTGACGGGCGACTTAGGTGCTGCCTACATCGGCTTACAGTTGCTGGAGCGCGAACGAGAAGTTTTTCTGGCTGACCCCAACATGCAGCCGCAGTTGGAGAAGCATGAATATCCCGTAAGGCGCCAATTAAAACCGGAGGCGCGAATGGATATTATATATGAACTGGCCGAACTAGGCATACAACCCACGGCTATGATTGATGTGTCTGACGGGCTGGCTTCTGAGTTATTCCACCTATCGAAGAATTCTAACGTAGGAGTGCGCGTATTTGAAGACAAGCTTCCGATTGATGAAGAAGTATACACCACTGCCGTGGAATTGAAGCTTGACCCCATAACGTGCGCTCTCAATGGTGGAGAAGACTACGAGTTGCTATTTACCATCCGGCAAAATGATTTTGAGAAAATTAAAAACCACGCTGATATTCATTTCATCGGCTACGTGCATCCGGATCCCAAGCAAAACGTGCTGATCACCAAAAACGCCAACGTAGTGCCACTGAAAGCGCAGGGGTGGGAACACTTTTAATACAAACTGCTTGGGTGTTCAGTCTTCCGGAAAGGGTATGAAAACAAAACGGGTAAACTCTTTGTCAATCACAAAAAGACAACAGAACTCATCCGGATCACGGTAGGTGTTTTTAAAATCTTCTTCTTTCTCTTTGGCCACCAGCTCGCGTTGTACAAATTCGTCAAGAAACGAAGCGAAATAATTCCATTCCAAACCCAGTTCTTTATTCCCAATCAACAGGCGCCCGATGGGCTGATCTTGTTGGGAGATAGGAAAAATAGGATAGGCGAAACCTGCTTTGCGAATCTGGTAAGAAGCTTCTTTTAAAGTGTCAGCTACCTTCACAAAATCGCGTGAGATGGTGCCAAGGTATTTGCCGTTTAGTTCAGGGTCGTTTGTCATAGTAAATCTACCGCTAAAATAAATTAATTAAAGGATTGATGTGGTTAATGGCCGTATACCGTCTGAATGACGTTTACACCAAAAAACTAAGTTTTATGGATCGATCAACATTTCTTCAAAAGTCTATTGCTACTGGTGCCGCCCTTGCATTACCTGCGTTGGTGGTGAAGAGCCAGCAGAACCAGGAGAAGCCAGCGCCTATTAAAAGTGAGATTGTAAAGGAATTTGTAATTGCCGGCCATGGAAATCTGCCACGCACAAAAGAGATGCTGGAGAACGAACACCTGCTGCTACACGTTTCCTACGACTGGGGAGGCGGAGATTTTGAATCTGCCATCGAGAGAGCTGGCCATGTTGGCAATCGGGAGGTGGCGGAGTATTTGATTTCGAAGGGTGCTCGCTATAACATTTACCTTGCCTGTATGCTTGGGCACCTCGAAACCGTTAAGAATGTATTAGCCTACAGTCCCCAACTTCTTAACTCAAAAGGTCCTCACGGACTTACCATGCTGCATCATGCAACAAAGGGCGGTGCACAGTCAAAAGCAGTAGTGGACTACTTACAAGGCCTTGGCGCAAAAGAAATGAAAATTGATTTTTACCTCAAATCGTGAGGCGATGATTGCAGCCATTCGTTGGCAAACGACTGTAACTCCGCAAAGAACTCAACAAACTCGCGCTCGAAATCAGCGTAGTGTTCTTTCAAATCTTCGGTGGACTGCTCCATTTTTGAATCGAATGTAGCACGTCTTGAGATGCCGTTGAGCGAGCGTTGAATCCCGTCAAGGGTGGCATAGTTTACCAACCAATTTCCTTTCATCATGTAAGGCATCATCTGTTTGACTCGCTCCGGAAGGATGGCATCGTACTGTTCAAGAATACGATAGGCCTGACTGGCGTAGTCGGTAAGTGATATATCAGAATAGGAACTCCAGCGTACTGCCAGAAAATGATCGTAGAAGATGTCAACGATCACCCCGGCATAATGACCGTACTTGGGTCGCAGTCTTGCTTTGCTCAATTTCACCACCGGGTGGCGGTCAGTAAACTCATCGATGGCTCGGTGCAGGGCCACGCCACGTGCAATTCCTTTTCCGAAGACGCCCTCCAACTCACGCCCTTTCACAAAGTCTCCAATAAAATTGCCCACCATGATTTCAGGGTCGGGGCCAGAGAGGTGCAAATGGGCCAGAAAGTTCATGGGTTGTAAGGTAATTGAACGATTTCGATTTTTTACTGACTGTATTTTTATGACTTTTGATTAATTGCGTTCGTATGGTCACTCTTCAACAACTTAAACTCCTCGTCAACCTGGCCTCTATAGACGGCTCGCTGGCGGATAAGGAACGGCAATTCATTATTAACATTGGTCAGGCTAATCACTTACTGGTGGCGGAAATCCTTCCCTTGTTTAGCAGCAAGCATGAAACGGTGGTACCCGATCAACTGACAGCTGATGAAAAATTTGAACTGCTCCTGAAATTGGTGCAGCTGATGAAGATTGACGGAAAGCTATACAAAGATGAAATCAAGTATTGCGCCCAGGTGGCCTCTAAACTTGGCTACCGCGAGGAAGTAATGGTTGAGTTGATGTTGAATGCCAAGGCAGCGCCCCAGGGAGAAGATGAGATCAATGCCTTGCGTCAACTTACACAAACGTATTTGGTGAAATAGTAGTTAACACAGATTAATTGTGAATTCATGACCATCGTTGAAGAAAAAGCACCTGTTCTTAGTCCCGCCCAGCAAAAATTTGTGAAGCGAATTACGAACCCATTTTTGTTCAACCTGTTTTTGCTCATCAAGTTACCTATGGGTTTTTTGAGTGGCATGAAAATAAAACAAGCAGACACGCAGACATGCGTCACTACTGTGCCCTATCGATGGCTGAATCAAAATCCATTTCGCTCCACGTATTTTGCCGTGCTGAGTATGGCGGCTGAACTGTCCACCGGCATGGCGGCTTTACTGGCGGTAGAGGGCACTTCGGTGGCCGTCATTATTGTGAACATGGAGGCCGAGTTCATCAAGATGGCCAAGAACACAACCACATTTACCTGCCTGGAATGTCAAAAGCTGTTTGAGGCAGCAGCACACGCGCGGGCCACGGGCGAAGCAGTAACAGCTACGGTTGAGACCACTGGCGTTTCACAAGATGGTGTAACGGTGGCAAAGTTTAAATTCACCTGGTCGTTTAAGGCGAGGAAGAAATAAAGACCATCTTAGAAATTGAGTCTTACATTTTTTGTTGGTAAATAATCACATCCCACAGCCTGGCAGAAAATCCACAGGGCGCTTCCACGAGTTTCATTTGAATATGATGCTTGCCGTTGGGCAGTTGATACTTCCAGAACAATTCATTGCGTCTGTACGTGTAGCTTACCGGCCATTCGGCTGTTTTGATTTTTGAGCCCTAAAGCCAGCCAATATTGCTTTAATGCTCGCGCCATAGATCAACTTACCTTCTTCGTCCACCCCTGCCTCCACCGCCAAAACTTCTGGAGCCATGCCAGCTTTGCTGATGAAACTGCTGCGCATGAAAGTGATTATAGTGAGCGTGATTGAATGAGTGATTCACATTATTTACAGAAGTCCTGGTATTCGTGCGAGTGACATTATTGTTATTTCTTACTACCGTTCGATTGTTCACATTCCTCACATTGTTCACGCGGGTGAAGTGGTTGCTTACCGAGCGATTGAAACCACGATAGACGTTAACGTTTCTGTTCACGAATGTATTGTGAACGTTGTAATAGTTGCGGCAGAAACCGTAGTAGTGTGGATAGGCATTCCAACCGTACCTAAAAAACCAACGTGAATAATAACCTGATGGCATGCCCACCACCATCAAATTACCGCCTGCGCCAAAGTAGAAACCGGTGTGGTAGTACCAGGGACGAGGATACCAAATGGGACTGGCATACCAGAAAGGTGAACCAAACCAATAAGGGTAGGGGTTTGGATTTAAATAGTTAGGTGTGACATAGTAATTGTTCACCACGGGTTGTTGTGAAGCTTGCTTCGAATCTGTGCTTTGTTCTTCATCTTCATTCGTATTGGCTTCGCTGCTGGCCGAGTAGCTATCTGAAAATTGCTGAGCCGATTTTTTCATTTCCTCTTGCATCTCCGGGTCGCTCTCTACTTTCTTTTTATAGTCGGCAAGGTCTTTTTCACTTTGTTCCGCCAATTTAGCGCTAAGGTCATCTAGATTCTTTTTTACCTCTTCGGGATTTTCTTTGTAGGCTTCACCAAGGCTCACCACGTTATCAATTCTGTCTGTCAAAAGATTCATCACATCGGGTTGTGCCACAATCTTTTTGAAATCAGCTTGCGAATCAGTTGGGAGTGATTGAATCGTCTGCTGCATCGATTCGTCTGACTTTTGCAAAAGCGAATTCATGATTCGAAATTCGCTTGCCTGCGATGGATAGATTTCTTTTATCATCTTTTGAGTTGCATCGGGATAGGAGGCGAGCAACGGCTTCAACTCATCGTCTGATTTTACTGACGGGCCGCCCAGTTCTTTGATTAAATCCGGGTAGCGGCTTACTTCATAAAATGTTTCTTGCTCTTCGCGTGATTTATTAGCGACTAAGTCCTGGAAGGATTGGCTCGTTCGTACTTGCAGCCGCTCCAGCTTGATTAACTTGGGAGTGTACTGCGATACATCTAAAATCGCATTGCGAACATCGGCCGGATAAGCAGCAATAGCTGCCACAATTTCCTTTTCATCTTGCTTTACACTGTCTTGCAGGTTTTGGCTGAAGGCATTTGGTATTATCAAAAAGGCCAACAGCATCGTTCTAAACGTTTTCATTTTTTCTATTAAGAAATTTTCTATTAGACTAACTAAAGTGAAGAAAGTTTATTGTTAGTATTCAAAAAACTTTCGCAAGAGTCGTCCTACACCTTCAAGGTGTAGGACGACTGTGTTATTTTTCTTCTGCTGCTTTCGCGAATTTGGAAAACCACCCACCGGTAGGTTGCAATTCATGGGGAGTACCTTGCTCAACAATTTTCCCTTGCGACAAGACAATTACATGGTCGGCATCGCGCACCATGGAGTAGCGATGCGCAATCACGATCACTGTATTTTCTTTTCGGATTTCATCTACGGTTTTCTTTACTTCCGCTTCCGTAGCGTAATCAAGATTAGCGGTGGCCTCATCCAAGATCAAAATCTTAGGCTTGGCCACCAACACGCGCGCGATTTGAATGCGCTGCCGTTCGCCTACAGAAAGCCCAAAACCACTTTCACCAACCATCGTTTGCAGTCCGTCAGGCAAGCGCTCCAACGTAACTTTCAATCCTGCCGCTACTGCGGCTGCTTGCACTTCTTCGTCTGTGGCGTCTCCGCGTTTGTAGCGAATATTGTCGGCCAATGTACCTCTGAAAATCGCACCATCGGCAGCGACCATCCCAATTTGTGAACGCACAGAAGCTGGGTCGGCCAACGACAATTCTTGTCCATCAATCAAAATTTTTCCCTGCTGTGGCTCGTATAGTTTCATCAGCAAATCTACCGTAGTAGTCTTGCCGGCCCCCGAGCCCCCGACTAATGCAGTGACCTTCCCGGGTTGCACGGTAAGCGTAAGTCCTTTCAGTACTTCTTTGTTGGCGTTGTAGCCGAAGTGAACATCCTGAAATTCAATTTTACCTTTTTCGATTTTTAATTCGGCACCACGCTTCTCCTCATCGCCACCTTGCAGCAATTTGAATGCACGCGAAATAGAGGCTACGTTTTGTTGCATGTTTACCCATAGCGCAGCCAATGCATCAATAGGATCATATAGGCGGTCGAGATAGGCTACAAACATCACCACGTCACCAGGAGTCAATTGATTTTCTAATGTGAGATATCCGCCATAGCCCAGCACTAACGCGCTCGCTATTTTTGTGAGAGCACTTTCCCAAAACACGTATTTGTTGGCGAGCTTGCTCCGCTTGATATATTCGTAATACGCCTTGCCCGAGATATTTTTGAACTGTGCAGCCTCGCGATCTTCGGCACCGGATAACTTCACCGTCTTGATGCCGCCCAGCGCATCTTGCATGCGGGTGGAGACTTCTTCCCAGCGGTCGTAGTATTCATTCAAACCCGTTTCCAACTGATTGGCTGACCGCCAAGCGATGAACAGATAAAATGGAATGACTATTAAGGCCAAAAGCGTAAGCGTGGAGTTTTGCCAAAACATGATGATTAAAATCCCTAACAGGCTGATGATCTCCGGTAAAATTTGTTGTGATATTCCGTTGACGACAGCAGATACTTCCTCCGATTGATTGATTTGCTTGCCCAACGTTGCACTGGAGCGCTTGCTGAAAAACGGTAACGGAAGTTTGAGTACGTGTGTAAACGTTCGCTGAATAAAGCCTTGCTCAATTTCGCACGCGAACTTCACGTTCAAGTTTTCGCCCAGCCACGCAAAGAGGTGGCCTAAAATATTCACCAGGAAAATCAATCCTACTGCCCACAGCAGCGTGGCGATGGCTTGCTCAGGTGTACGCGAGGCTACAAAGTTTTTTCCGTGCTTTTCTTTTTTTGACCGAAATACATCCAGCACGCTGGGTTCGTCTTCCTCCAAACTATCATCTGATACATCGACTGAATCGCTGGCAACTGAAGTGGAGTCAGAAAGTTGACGAGTAGTTTCATCTTTGGCGCGCTGAACGAACAAGCCCGAGATGTCGTTAATGGCCTCTCGGTACACCAGCGGCTCTACCAGATTCGCACCTGTGCTGAGTAAGCTGATGAACACAACAAGGGCAAGTGCTTTTTTATTCGTGAAGAAAAGCCCTATGATATTTTTCCACACGTCTTTTTTGTGAGCCTGTTGTGCTGCCATAGGTTATTAAACGTTTGGTCATTTAGCTCGTAATTAATTCTAGCAATGCTTCTAAAATTAAAGTTGGCAATAGGCAAGAGCAGTAGGCAATTTGCCAATTGACTGATTGCCTACTGCCTAGCGAGAAATATTTTTAGTGCTCCTCCATTCTCTCTTTGCATCTTCATCCAACGAATCCAATGCCAATGTCTTTTCAAATTCGGATGCAGCTAATTCTATTTCATTTAATTCTTTGTAGAGCAATCCTAAGTTGTAGTGCGCCCGTGCATTTTCCGGTTCGATGGCAATCGCTTTCAAATAAAATTTTTTTGCTTGCGCTGTGTGACCTTGCTGATCAAGTAAGTTGGCATAGTTGACATACGCCAGCACGTCTGCCGAATCTAACTTCAACGCTTGCTGAAAAGCACTTTCGGCTTCTTTTATCTTTTTATGCGCCACCAAAAAAATGCCGTAACTGTTTAGAGTAGAAACTCGCTCAGCACGATGGTCTTTTTCAGTTTGCAGGTGAAGTAAAAACTGAAAGTCAACTTCCATTAAGTCCTCTGGAATTTCACTGTCCCATTCCGGCTCTGCACCCACACGGCTGATTTTTGCATGAAGGCGCTTCATTTCAATATCCAGTCTTTTTTCTTCTGATAGCTCGAACGCTTTTAGGTACGCCTCTTCGGCCATTTCATAGCGTTCTTCTTCGAGAAACTCATCACCGAGGCGTACATACTGCTGGATTACCTTGCGCGATTGATACCGATCCCATTGATCTTGCAATGACGGAATGAAGAACGCTAGAATCATAATACTTGCACTCCCTGCGCTCACCAAAACAGGCCACCATTTTTTCATGAGAGGTTCTGTGTTCATGTTGCTAGTGTCGGTTTGTTACCGACTTGAATTTTGCTACTCCTCAACTAAGCAGCGATCCCAGATTTTCTGGAATCAACGATTATCTAATTTGTGTTCTATTCTTTTGAGAACTTGCATTTGGTCGGTTTGGTTGGCATGGAGCAACGTGATTTGCTCTTCTAAGAGTAAATCTACTTTTTGGTTCAAGCCTCGGATTTCTAACTCTGCTTTCAAATTGATCAAATAGTCGTTTTCACTTCTTTTTCTGTCCTTCTCATCTTTGCGGTTTTGACTCATCATAATGATAGGCGCTTGTAATGCAGCAATGCACGACAAAACGAGATTCATTAAAATAAACGGATACGGATCAAAATCATCTCGCATGGGTGCAAACGTGTTGAATAGAATCCACACTACGAGAATGATAAAGAAAGAAACGATAAATGACCAACTTCCGCCAAATCGGGCAACTTTGTCGGATATCAATTGTGATTTGGTGAGTATTTCTTGTGGAGGGTGCAGTAAATTATCAATAATCAGCTTTTCCTCTGAGAGCATTTTTTCTACAATGTCTCTCAGTTTTTTTATCTGTAAGGCATCGGCTTCAAAAAGCTTATCTCTGTCCTTGGATAAATTTTGACTAGCCATTAAAAGAAATTTTAATCTTCAATCTTACTTTTTAATTCCATCCGCCTCCCAAGGCTTGATAGACATTGACTTTTGCATTCAACTGTTGCTTCTTTGTTTCAATCAATTCAAATCTTGATTCTACCGCATCGCGTTGGGTCAAGAGTACTTCCATATAATCGGCACGTGCTGATCTAAACAGACGTGTGGAAATATCAATTGACTGTGTGAGCGCCTCTACTTGTTGCGCTCGCAAATTGTAGCTTCTCTCCAGGTTTCGAATATTGGAAAGTTGGTTGGCTACTTCGATGTACGCTTTCAAAATAGTTTGCTCATACGAATACACCGCTTGAATCTGTCGCGCATTCGCGGAATAGTAAAAGGCTTTAATGGCATTTCGATTAATCAGCGGAGCGGTGAGTCCGCCCGCCAATGTGTAGAACACGGACTCTGGTTTGCTAATGAGATACGCTGCGTTGAATGCTTCGAATCCAACACCCGCGAAAATGTTCAGTTGAGGATAGAAGTTTGTCTTCGCCACTTTCACATCCAACTTTGAGGCAGCCAAATTAAGTTCTGCCTGGCGGATGTCCGGCCGGTTAGCCAGCAATTGCGATGGAATGCCAGCATGAATCGAATCGAGTGGCAGATCAGAAAAAGTAGAAGAGCTTCGCATGATGGGCTGAGGAAACCGACCTACTAAAAAGTTGATCCGATTTTCCATTTGCACAATTTGCTGAATGATATAAAATTGGCGGCTCTGGTTTTTTAGTACTTCGGCTTCAAACCTGCGCACGGCCAACTCCGTTACCCTGGCTGCTTGCTTTTCCAATCTTACGATTTCAAGAGCATTTTGCTGAATTTGAATGTTCTGCCTCAAAATCTCCAACTGATTATCCAGCGCCATCAACTCATAATATGAATTGGCGATTTCGGCCACCAAGTGTGTGACCAAAAAATTCTTTCCTTCGGTGGACGACAAGTAGCGGAACATCGCAGACTTTTTTGCATTGCGAAGCCGTTTCCAGATGTCCACTTGCCATTGGAAATTCGCAGCCAACATAAAATCGGGCAGCGGGTTGGGGAATTCTTTGCCTTGCTCAATCTCTTGCGTGGCATCAATCACTCCTTGACGCGTGTAGCGACCCATTTTGTCGAAGCCAACACCACCTTGCAGATTGATAAACGGCAAGTACTCGCCTTTGCGGGCACGCACTTCATTTTTAGCGATGTTGATTTCCTGCAGTACAATGTTCAACTCCTGATTGTTTCTCAAGGCCGTGTCGATGAGGGCACTTAAGTTGGCATCGGTAAAGAACTCTTTCCACTTGATTTTAGCCGTGTTGGTGGAGTCGGTTGAATTTCTAAATTGTTCAGGCACCGTTTTATTTTCCTCTCGCGGTACGAGCGATGAAGGCACCGAACAGGCTGCACAGAGCAACAGAAAAGCAAACGCTATGGATCTTGACATTTTAAAATTATGCATGGGCATCACTTGATTAGTGTTGAGGGTGGCCATCTACATGGTGAGCGATTCCTTCTGATAGCGGACTTTCGTCTTCATCTTTTATCAACTGGCGCCCTGCCGCCAGCGTGCCGAATATGTAGTAAAGTCCCGGA
>JAIENH010000418.1 GCA_019751475.1 Cyclobacteriaceae bacterium | reverse complement strand
GGACTAACTAAAAAGTGTAAATTTGAATCAGGACTCTTAACCAAATTGTGTAAACTTTTTTCAGGACGAGTCATACCGTATGGAAGACCCCGATGGCGGACTTGTCGTAAGGCTTTCTGTAGAGGGTGCTGAATTTTGGGTTAGCGGAAAGTCTAATGACTCAGGCATTGACAAAATGACTCATGAAAATTTAGGGGGAGATTCGATAAAGATAGTCTTAACAGTTGATAATCCCGACAGTGTTTTTGAACAAGCATTGAAAGCAGGGGCTAAAGAAGTGTTTCCAGTTGGAGAAGATTTTGGCTGGAGGTTGGGAAGGCTTTCAGACCCATTTGGACTCCACTGGGAAATCGGCAAGCCATTGACTGAGTAGCCGACATAGTTTGAACATCTCATCCCTGAATCCAATTGAAATGACAAACCCCATTTACCCTTGCCTCTGGTTTGATGGCAACGCCAAAGCTGCCGCAGAGTTCTACTGTTCCGCTTTTCCGAATTCAAAAATCACTGCGGACACGCCTATGGTGGTGAACTTCGAATTGGATGGCAAAAAGTTCATGGGTTTAAATGGTGGCCCTCAATTCAAGTTCAACCCTTCCATTTCATTTTTTGCAATCTGTGAGACAGAGAGCGAAGTTGATAGTGTGTGGAATAAATTGCTCAAAGATGCTTTTGTGATGATGCCGCTCAACAACTATCCGTGGAGCAAAAAGTATGGTTGGCTACGGGATACATTTGGTATTTCGTGGCAAGTGATGATGGGGGATGCTGAGCAAATGGGCGGGAAAATTATTCCAGCTTTCATGTTTACCGGTTCGCAAGCGGGCAAAGCAGAATCGGCCATGAATTTCTATGCTGCTATTTTTAGAGATTCAAAAATAAAAGACATCAATCGGTATTTGGCGGGAGAACATGATGTAGAGGGTACTGTCAAGCATGCACGCTTCCATTTGGGTAAAGAAAATTTCGTTGCCATGGATAGCTCTGCGCCACACGCTTTCGAATTTAATGAAGCCATCTCGTTTGTGTTGGAGTGTGGGAAGCAAGAAGAAATTGACTACTACTGGGGTAAGTTGACAGAAGGCGGACAAGAAAGCCAGTGCGGATGGCTGAAAGATAAGTTTGGAGTTTCATGGCAAATTGTGCCGACTATCTTGGGCAAGCTAATGAGTGACCCCACCAAATCGCAGCGTGTGATGGCTGCCTTCATGCAAATGAAAAAGTTTGACATTGAAAAATTACTAAATGCCTAAGCAAGATGGGTGTCCTACACCTTTGAGGTGTAGGACACCTTGACCTACCAGAAATGGAGTAAACCATACCATCAACCGTCCACCAACATCCCTGTGGACGCATCACTTACATGGGGAGTGAGGTTTTGCGCTAACTTTGTTCCTTAAATTTTAATGTATTGAAGGTACTTGCCGAACTGCTTTCTTTAGTTTTGACTTATGCGGGAATTGCGCAGGGGTTGTTTGTTGCCTTGCTCCTAAATAATAAGGCAGCAAGGAAAAGTCGGGCAAATGTGTTTCTTTCCATCTTACTCATTTCGCTTTCGTTCAGCATCGCGCACATTCTTTTTGCGGGTGATGTACTCAACCACTTTTCGGCCAACGTTTATACACTTGGCGACCCTACTTTCTTTCTTATCGCCCCGCTACTTTGGTTTTATACCAAGGAGTTGATTGGCGAGCGCGTAGCATTATCTAAAAATTTGGTTCTGCATGTATTGCCTTTTTTTATCATTATTTTTCTATCGCTGACGTTGAAATCCGTTGACCCCAGTTTTCCATTGATGTCGTTTTTAAATCAGCATCAGCGATTCATCAATGTGTTTTTCCGGATAAGTTTGGTCATTCAGTTTTCTTCTTATCAATTTCTCATTCGAAAGAAATGGATGGCGTATCAGGAATTTATCAAACAAGAAGTTTCGAACAAAGAAGGTGTTGATATTTCATGGGTGCGATTCTTCTTGATTGTTTTCTTGGTGATAAACTTATTTTTCTTCTTTAGTCTTTTTACGGCCATTCATTTCGAATACGGAGCCTGGCAGTTAAAGGCAACCGCGTTGATTTTTTCCCTAGCGGTATTTGCATTGAGCTATAAAGGAATTTTGCAGCGAGAGCTTTTTCGAAAAGTAGAGACAATGCCAGAAAAAATAATTGAATCGTTGCCAAATGCTTTGACAACCAAATTTGATGAAGAACTTATTGGAAAACTTCTTGATTATATGACCAATAAAAAGCCTTACCTCGATTCTGAACTGACACTGAGCAGTCTTGCCAAAGATTTGAATATAAGCCGAAGTCAGTTGTCATTGTTGATTAATGAAGGGATTGGCGATAATTTTTACGACTTCGTCAATAAATATAGAGTGGAAGAGGTAAAGCGGCTGATGATAGACCCGCAAGTGAAGAATTACAATCTGTTGGGCATCGCGCTCGAAGCTGGTTTCAAATCCAAATCTACTTTCAACCTCATCTTCAAGCGCTTTACAGGGTTGACCCCGACCGAGTACCGCAAAAATCTTTCGCAATAAGACGTCCAACTGGATTTCTATTGACGCGGTGGCTCTTTTGGCTTCGTATTGTTGCATCAAAAAACAATACGATGAACCACCCACAAAATAAAAACCTCATTGAACTGAGCAATGTAACCAAGTCGTTCACATTGGCATCAGGCACGTTTCAAGCATTGAAAAATGTAAGCCTGCAAATTCCAAAAGGACAACTGATTGCTATCACCGGAAAATCAGGGAGTGGAAAATCCACTTTGCTCAACATCATTGCGGGGATAGACAAGCCTACCCAAGGCAGCGTTTCGATTAACGGAATACAAGTCGAAAAACTTTCTGAAAGTGCCCTGGCCACTTGGCGTGGAAAGAATGTTGGTGTTGTCTTTCAGTTTTTTCAATTGCTGCCAACACTGACCATTTTAGAAAATGTGATGTTGCCCATGGATTTCTGCAACAGCTATCCGAAAAGAGAAAGAAGGGAACGCGCGTTGGCGTTGTTGGAACAAGTAAATATCAAAGAGCAAGCGGATAAGTTGCCTTCGACTTTATCGGGCGGGCAGCAGCAGCGCGCAGCCATTGCTAGGGCATTGGCAAATGACCCACCTATTATCATTGCCGATGAACCAACCGGCAACTTAGATTCACAAACGGCCATCGCTATTTTTGAGTTATTTGCTGCACTTGCTCGCTCAGGCAAAACGGTTATCATCGTCACGCACGAAAAAGACTTCTCATCGTATTTTGAAAATGTTATCGCCATTGCAGACGGTGAGATTGTGAACGAAAGGGTGCCCGCTTAAACATAATTCAAATCTATTTATGCAAACAAGATATTATAAAGTCATCCGTGACCTTACCTCTGATTACTCAAAGAATTTTATGTTGGTGCTGGCGATTGCTGTTGGCGTTTTTGGAATTGGTGCAATCCTCGATGGCTATAGTGTGATTAAGCGCGAGATGACGGACAACTACAAAAGCACCATGCCCGCATCAGCCACTATCGAAATAGAAGGAAAGATTACAAAAGGGTTAGTTGATAGTGTAAAACAAATTTCGGGAATAGCAGAAGCCGAACGACACGCTACGTTAGTGGCGAGAATGAAAGTAGGCGAGAAATGGTACCCGTTGCTACTTTTTATCATTGACGACTTCAAAGAAAAAAGAACGAACAAAGCTTTTTACATTTCTGGGGAGCGAGAGCCTGTTGCTGGAACGATGCTAGTGGAGCGCACCGCGTTTGGATTGATGCAAGCAAAGGAAGGCGATGAACTTATTATCAAGACTCCAAACGGTACACCACAAAAAATAAAATTAGTGGGTACCGTACACGACCCTGGCTTGGCACCTGCTTGGCAAGAGCAAACGGGATACGGATACATTACGCTGTCAACACTTCATTTGCTGGGAGAAACAACGGGCTTCGACCAACTGCGGATTTTGGTAAGCGAAAATCAAGATTCAAAAAAACACATTACTGAAGTAGCGCAAACAGTTGCCCATCGATTGGAGCAAGCTGGTTACGAGGTTCATGAAATACAAGTACCTCCTCCGGGCAAACATCCGCACCAAGGGCAGATGAGTACGGTGATGACCATCTTCATCATTTTTAGTTTTTTGATTTTAATTCTTGGTTCGATACTCGTAGCTACATCCATGGCCACGCTGATGGTCAAACAAGTTCGGCAGATTGGCGTGATGAAAACAATTGGAGCTACTTCATCACAAATTACTGGTTTGTATTTGTTGATGATTACACTTCTTTGCGTAATAGCTTTAGTCATTGCTATCCCTTTGAGCAGGCTCGCTGCCGCGGGATTTTATAATCAAATTGCAGTATTGCTTAATCTTGAAATCAGAAATAGTTCAATACCCTCTTGGGTTGTGCTGTTGCAAATTGCCTCGGGCATTTTCATTCCAGTTATTGCTGCTGCCTTTCCAGTTATTAGAGGCAGTCGCATATCTGTGCGGGCTGCGTTGGATAATCACGGTGCGAATCAACAAAACATCCATAAAAATTCTTGGGAGTTAAAATTCTCACAATTAAGTTTTTTAAGCGAAACGTTTCGGCTATCCATCAGAAACGTATTTCGCCTTCGTTCTAGATTAGTGATGACACTAGGATTACTGGCAGCAGGTGGGGCGATGTTCATGACAGCACTAAATGTATCAGAAGCGTGGAATGAAAACCTGAAACGAATTTATGTTCAGCGTCTTTATGATTTAGAAGTAAGGCTCAACAATTCTATTCAAGCAGACTCACTACTCGAGGAAATAAAAACCATCCAAGGTGTAAGCAGAGCAGAAGGCTGGAGTTATTCGCCTACGTCCGTGAGCAAGTCAAATGCTTTTGAGGTAACACAAACGTATCCCGATAAAGGTCATGGAAGTTTTACCATGCAGGCATTGCCTGTGCCAACACAACTATTAAAGCCGACCATAGTAGCAGGAAAATGGCTGAACAACAATACGGCAAACGATGTGGTGCTAAATCAGTCATCAAGGGGGTCGTTAAAGGTTGGTGATATAGTTTCTTTCAACTTGGATGGCCAAGTCACTCAATGGAATGTGATTGGGTTTACCGAGGACGTAGGTTCACCCGCCATCGCTTATGTATCGTTGGAGGTATTTTCAAAACTCAAGAATACTCAAGGGCAAGTTAAGATGCTGCGGATTGCATATGCTGACCGTACAAAAGAAAATGCCGTGCGCAAAAACCGTGAAGTAGAAGCATTGTTGGAGAGAGAAAATATTTCCATCAGTGCCGCCATTCCCGTATGGCTACTTCAAAATGCAATTGCTGCACACATGAAGGTGCTGGTAAACTCATTGTTGGCGATGGCGATATTGATGGCCTTTGTAGGCACACTTGGGTTGATGTCCACCATGAGCATGAATATTTTGGAGCGAACGCGCGAAATAGGTGTGATGCGAGCCATCGGTGCTACCCCAACTAAAATCAAAAACCTTATTGTGTGGGAAGGATTCTTTATTGGTGCTATGAGTATTTTTCTTGCCGTTGCTTTGTCACTAATCCTCTCTACCTACTTAGGTCGATTGATTGGCAACCTGTCATTCCGAACTCCACTTACGCTAACGGTTTCCCTTCTTGCTTTGGGGATTTGGGTTCTTATCATTATAGTAGGCTCTTATGTAGCTACGTTGTACCCCGCAAGGAGAGCTAACAAAATTACCACACGCGAGGCGTTGACTTACGAATAAGGAGTAACCATGAAAAAATTTGTATCAATCTTGGCAGGAGGCATTTGCTTCCTGCTTATTTCCTGCTTCTGCAAAGCACAAACGGGAACATTGAACATTGAAGCTACCAATTTCAAAAGTGACACAGGCGTGGCAATTGTTCATCTCTTCAGAGAGCATGATGACCTTCCCAGAAAACCGTTTATGAAAGCAACAGCCAAGATTACAAATGGAAAAGCTACGATTGCATTTCCGAATATTCTGTTTGGCGACTATGCAGCCATTCTTTTTCAAGATGAAAATTCCAACGGAATACTAGACCACAAATTTGGTTTGCCCAACGAGCCAATGGGTTTTTCAAATCAATGGAAACTATCACTCTTCTCTGGCATGCCAAGTTTTAAGAAATTGAAATTTAGGTTTGAAGGCGGTGCCTATTTTATAACAATTTGAGTTTTTCTAATTAGAACCAATTGTATTCCTAAACTCCGAAGGGCTCATCCTATACTTCTGTTTAAAGGCGGTCGCAAAATATTCAGCCGTGTTAAAACCCGATTGGTGCGAAATATCTGATACGGGCAGGGTGCTGTTTTTTAGTAAGACTTCACCATGTTTCAATCGTACGTTTTGCAAATACTGATGTGGAGTAAAAGACGTGAACTTTTTAAACACACGACTAAAGTGAAATGGGCTTACGCAACTGTAGTCAGCTATCTGGTACAGTGAAATATCAGTTGAAAAATTCTCGTGTATAAACTGCTTGGCTCGTTCTATCGTGCCGATATGGTTTTGCCTAAGTGCACCGTTCAAATCATCATCCAATGATTCGTTGGATACAAGGGCAACAATTTGCTGAAGCAAATCCAGCACCAGTTGGTCCATCTCCAAGCGTCCCGCCTCTCTTCCTTTGCTTACTATCTGGTGATGGAGGTAGTCCGTCTCGGGGCTTGACTTGAGCATCAACGACAACAAGTTGTCGTTACCAAAAAAGAAAGATGTTTTCAGGTTTAGGTCTTCTACAAACTGAGCGTAAAATTCATTACTGAAATTAAAGATGGTACACGCACCAGCCGAAGGCCGTAAGCGATATTCATAATTAGGCTTGTCAATCACAATATGCCCCGTGTGCATGTTGTACGATTCCTTCGATAGGTCAAACAGAAACCAACCCCTTCGCACATACACAAAGCAGAGGCAATCATTAAAACCCACGCTCGTCTTTTTGTCTTCGCCAAAATCAAACCCCCAACTCTTTACCTGATAAAAGTCAGAAGCAAAGAGGTTTTCCGAAAACACCTTTTCTACTTGCGTGACTTTTTGAAACGTGGTATTGGGTTCTGCCATATCTATGGGTGCAAAATTTACGAAGTCTATCTTAGTTCCTCCTTCAAAATCCTGCTTTTATCTGGTCATAAATATATGTCACCAAGCACAAGAAGACTTTGACATTAATCAAAAAAGAGATGACATAGCAAGATTTTAAAGGCCAGTTCCGTCACTATATGTTTTCTTTCATCTATGAAAACAATCAACTATTGCCTCACGCTTTTCTGTTGCGCACTGGCACTCAACCTAACCGCCCAGCCCATGGAAGATGTAATCGAAATCCGTTCGTACAATCTTAAGCCCGGCAGCCGCAGCCAGTTTCAGAAACTGTTTGATGAGCAAGCTCTGCCGATGCTCAAAAAATGGAAAATAGAAGTAGTCGCCTACGGCTCTTCGCTTCACGATGAAAATTCTTTTTTTCTAGCCCGTGCGTTCACAAGCCTGGCCAACAGGCAAAGCACAGAGGATGCATTTTACGGTAGCCCTGAATGGAAAAATGGGCCAAGAGAAGCAATCCTCAACCTCATTGAAAGCTACACCACTATTGTAATACCAAGAACTCAACTAAATAAAGTCAACATGAATACCGAAATGGACGACCTCGACCAACTCAGTAGGTTGAATGCACAGTTCATCAAGAATTATATCGCGCAAGACACGACAGCGCACAATGAGATAATCCATGAAGATTTTGTTTGCATTGAAAATGCAGGTGCTATCGTTAGCCGCAAAGAATACATGAAAGATTGGGCGACTTCTTATAAGAGCAGCGGGTTTACTTCTTTCAAAATGGAAGATGAGTTTATCCGATTGTTTGGCGATATGGCTTTGGTCAGGGCTAAAACCAGTTGGACTCGCAGAGTAAAGGGAGTCGTTTCTTCGGGCGTGTCTGTTTACACCGATACCTACAAAAAAGAAAATGGGCGCTGGTGGTGTGTGCATGCACAGATTACTCCTATCAAATAACCGATGCATAAAAACTTTAATGCTTTCTTCGAACGACTCAGTCCTTTCGCTCC
Source organism: Cyclobacteriaceae bacterium (assembly GCA_019751475.1). Taxonomy (GTDB): domain Bacteria; phylum Bacteroidota; class Bacteroidia; order Cytophagales; family Cyclobacteriaceae; genus ELB16-189. The sequence goes on along the minus strand of JAIENH010000418.1, from coordinate 6,674 downwards.
GGTGTTCATTCGTTTACTCATTGGCTTTCACCTTGTCTACGGCACGCACGATAAAATTTTTAGTGCAGAAGCCATGCAGGGCATTGGCGGTTGGTTTCAAACACAAGGCATTCCTTTTCCATTCTTCTCAGCTTACCTGTCTGCCTACTGTCAATTCATTTGCGGCTTACTTTTCATACTTGGCTTCTTAACACACGCGGCCGGAATAGTGATGGTCATTAACTTCATCTGTGCTATTGGCTTCGTTCATATAGGTGATACATACACAAATACCTTTCCGGCAATAACAATGCTAGCGGGTTCACTCTTTCTGCTTTTCAGTGGTGCAGGTAGCATCTCCATCGACAGGGTGAGGGATGACCTCAACAAGTTAAATCTAGAAAGCTGGGATGTGCGAGATGGTTTTTGATAAAACCAAAGATTCCAACCAATTTGTTTGTAGTTAATAGCAGCTGCGTAGCGTTTCATCCTCACTTAGTTTGTTTGCTGATAACAGCGGCTCCGTTTTTATTATGCATGTTGTCTTCACTTTGGATAAAATCCAAAACTGCTTTTAGTACATCAGGTGATTTCAGGTTGTGACCGTTGCCTTTTGTCAACATCAGTCGCGAGCCTTTCCAAGCTCGGTGAATGTTTTTAGAATTCTCCACAGGCGTTTCGTCATCTTTCTCATCATGTATAATCAATCCTGGAAACTTCAGCGAAGCAGCAAAGTATGGGGCGGAGAAATAACTTGGTAATTGGTTGACTGTTTTTTCAAATTGTTGAAGAATCAGGTTCAGGCATCGATGGCTTAGCCCAAGTTTACTTTTGAAAAACTCGACCATCTCTTCCGCTTCTCCAGGCGGTGCCATAGCCACCATTTTCAAGGGTGAGAGGGCAGGGTAATGATGGAAGGTGTAAATAGAAGTAAAACTTCCAGCTGAATGTGCAACCACCACATCGGGTTTACCTGATACAGCTATCAGTTTTAGTATCGCTTCGCAATAAAGAGGTATCGTCATTGCCTTGCCCGTACTCAAGCCGTGGGCGGGCGCATCCATTGCAAATAGGGTATGCGTTGATTTATCGAGTGCCTCGATGTAATTCCTCCACCGAAAACTATGGCTCTGCCATCCGTGCAAAAACAAAACCTTCTTTGCACCATTGCCCCAGCGATAGGCTTGAATTTTTTCATCATGAACCATAAAATCAAACTTCTCCGCACTATTAAAAAAAGAATGATGATAGTCTTTCAACTTTCCACGAAAGGGATGGCAGAACAAGGCAAACCCTTTAATGGCAGCTTTTCGTGGAGCTATCACTGCAAGTAAGTTTAGGTACAAGCCAATGAGTTTACCAATAAATGTCTTCATCTTCTATAACTTCGTTGCCAATAAATAAGCCCGCTTGCTTGGGTACTCTATTTCAGGATTAGGATAACGCTCAATAATTTCAATCACGTTGAACCCATTGGTCACAAGTAACTGGCGAATCTGCTCTACTTGAAGCAAGTGAAGGTCAATGGTCACGGCTTCTCCTAAAAACTCATGGCGTGTCATTACTTCATTGCCCAGATGGAATGAGAGTAAGAAGCCACCTCTTCCAATCAGTACCCTATTGATTTCCGTAAAGACATCGTTTATAGTCTGATAATCAAAATGGATTATGGAATACAAGGCCAGCACACCTGAGAAATACCCATCGGGAAATCGCATGGCTCGCATGTCCGCCACCTCAAACGAGACACCAGGATACAACTCGTTGGCTTTTTGTATCATTCGCGGTGAGAGGTCTACACCAATAGTTTTAAATCCGTAGTCAGCCAGATACTTGGAGATGTGTCCAATTCAACATCCCGCATCCAACAGACAGGCATTCATACTTTGGTATCTGTCAGCAAAGGCTTTTAAGTAAGTTCGCTCAAAGAATTTTTTGCTTAGTTCATCACTGAATTTTGATGCATAGTGTATAGCTGTCTTATCATAACACCGTATAATCGTTTGTGTATCTGCAAAAGAATTCATGTTTCAATATGGATGGCATCAAGAGCAACTGCAGGACGCAACATCAAAAGAGCAAGATTTTGAAGACTCTTCTTTTGACAATTGTCAAAAAGCAACGCACTTCACGTATCTTTCAGAAGTTTTCGAATGCTCTTACAGGCCTCTTTAATGGACAATTTATTTCATGTGCTTGAGCAAATTTCCCCACTATCGCTAGAAAGCAAACATGCGTTTGGCGCCATCACTAAAACACGTCAGTTGCCCAAAGGCTATACCTTACTACATGCGGGTGCAGTTTGCAATCACCTATTTTTTATTCAGGAAGGACTCACACGCACATTCTACATCAAGGATGGCAAAGACGTAACGGATTGGATTAGCTTGGAAAATACGTTTGCCGTTTCGGTCATCAGTTTCATCACGCGTCTTCCGGATAGGCGAGGCATTGAACTATTGGAAGACAGCACGATTGTAGAAATTCCTTATTACGAATTAGAGCAATTGTACCACAAGCATCATGATATCGAAACTTTGGGACGGCTGTGGTCGAACTTTGGCATCGTGCAGCTTCAACAACGCTTCGATGACCTCCACTTTGCTACAGCCACCGAACGCTATAAAAAATTCGTTGACCGAAATCCATCTGCCCTACAGCGTGTGCCGCTTGGTATCATTGCTTCTTTTCTTGGAATTACACAGGAGACGTTGAGTAGAATACGGGCGCAGATTTGATTTATTGATAGGGCATATAAACCTGCCTCTCCATTTTCACATTCAATCGTTGAAAAAAATCAACAGGGTTAAAGTTTATCCTTTTAAACTCACCTTGCACTAATGCCTTTGCCTTTTCTAGATGCTCTTTGCTCTCCCAGGTAGCAATGGTAAGAACTGTTACATTGCCCTCAGCGTCTTTACCAATCATAGCTTGGTCGCTCAATAATCCTGATATACTTCGCACAAAGCTTCGGTTGTATTGCATTTGTTTTTCAAATTCTTCAAAGGACGCACGTGGCACTGAAAACTTGTCGACAAAGTAAACTACTGATTCATGGTTCGGCTTGCTCATAACTTCTTTAGCTGATTGATTTTGACAAAAGGCACTAATGCTTGTCATCATGGCGATGATAAGACAGAGTTTGCAGATGGATTTCATTATGTGTAAATTTTCTCTGCAAGAATCAGGTCTTTTTAAGACTAATTCTTGTAAAAAATCAATGGCTACCAAAAAACAGCCGATTGAAAAAAGTGCTTTGGGGTAAGCCCGGTGAATACTTTAAACTCTTTGCTGAAGTGTGCCTGGTCATAATATCCGCCCTCAAAAACTTTATCCAGAATAGAAGGTTGTTTTGCCACGTGCCTGATAAGATTATCCATTCGAACAATGGAAGCAAATTGTTTGGGCGTTGCTCCGGTTGCCTTTCGAAAGCGCTTCTCCAACACATCTTGACTAATGGCTAAACTCGCAGCAAGGGAGTTTATACTAAGTATTCCCCGTTCAGCGTGTATGTCTTTTATCGCTTGGCTGACAAGCATATCTTGTTTTGAGTGAACAAGCTTCGACAGTAGAAATGCGTCAACCGCATCAATGCGCTCTTTAGTATCACATGCGCCATCAATTTGTTCAATCAACTCAGCTACTTCGTGAGTCGGTAACACATAATCCAATGAAATACTTTGTTCAAAGAAATCGTCAAGAGGTTCTCGAAAAAATAGAGACGCACCCAATTCGGTAAAGAGTACAACAATGCAAGCACTGCTAGGTGCATACTGAATAAACCTGACTGTTTTCCTCAAACCAGAAAGCGTACAAAGAGGTAGCGCAACTTTATTAGAATCATTTACATACGATATATTACCCCTAAACCGAATGGCCAATACAAACGAAGTGGAGGGCAACACTCGATTAGTAATTTCCTCATCGCTCTCAATAACTTTGTAAACCTTAATAAAGGGCTTGAGTGGCTCTGATGGACTGTATTGATTGATTGTCATAAACTAGTGCGAAAGATAAAAAACTCTTTCATATATTTTGACACCATACGATTTTGACAATTATCAAAACGAAATTCCTTATCTCACCTCAAATTTGGGTCTAAATTTTTTCCATGAGACTCAACCCCGTTTTCATCAAATACCTCACCATTGGCTGGTGCATAGTTTTCGGAGTAGTTCACATACTTTGGCTGTTCGGATATTACATAGGCTTACCTGCTGAGGGCGCAGCGCAAGCGTTTACTCGCACATGGTTTTGGTATTACAACTTGTTCGCGGCACTGGCGTGTTTCATCGGTATGTTCATTGCGCTCGGGCTTACAGCCGAACACCGAAAGTTAAAGTGGCACAAACCTGTACTTATAGCGGGGTGGTTATACATAATCTTGTTAGCGCTAAGGACATCGGGTGCGCTCATTCAATTATCCGCATGGTCTTGGAGGGTACGGTAGTTCTTAACTCATTTTTGTTTTGGGATTTCTGGTTTTGCATCGGGTTTGTGGCATTCCTTTTCAGTTTGCTTTACTACCATCGAAAAAAGTCACGGGTTCTGGTGTAGTGGTTTTTTTGTAATTCGATTTTGACAATTGTCAAAGGAAGTTATTCAATCCTCGCATAATGTTGCTGTATAAACATTCAACACTATGCGCCTCGAACCGATCCAATCTCCGTCATCACTCTTTTTAAAACTTGCCTACTTCATGTCCAAGCGGCAGTTTGGCAAAGTAGTTTCTCCGCTACTGGTCATCTACTCTCGCAGTTCAGCTATTTTTTCAGTGGCCATAAAAATCCTTAGTGCAGATAAAAAGCTATCCATCGACCGCGATACCAATTTGCTCATTCGCAACTATGTATCCCACCTAAACGATTGCAAGTTTTGTGCAAACGCCATCGAGTATATGTCAGTCAAAGAAAAGTGGGACCTTAATAGATTGAAAGACATGTTCAACTTCCGCAATAGCCCTAATTATTCTGACAAAGAGAAAGCAATCCTGGATTATGTCGAGCAAATCAGCCTCACCAAAACCGCCACACAAGAAACCTTCGATAAACTCAAAACCTATTTCAACGAAAAGCAGATGGTAGAAATCACGTGGGTATGTGCCTCAGAAAATTACTTCAACATGCAAGCCAAGCCACTTGGTTTTACTTCTGATAACTTGGCTCTGCCAAAGAAGTGAAAGTCAAAGTTATTGTGCCAAGAATTAAATGTATTTCTCTTCATCCAAACCCCAAAAGTAAATCAAAGTCTTTTCTATTGACGTAGCTAAATGGTCTTTTACTAAACCCCTTAACGTATATAACGGATGAAGATTGAAATACGAACTTGCGCAACTTGAATCTATCCTAGCCGAACTTCAAGTAGTTGGCGACTTAAATCTACCTTTGCCAGAGCTTTCAGAATCATTAAAAACAGAAACGGAGAGATTCATCCGCAAATAATATTTTTCATCACTGCCTCACTCATATTGCCTCCGCACAAAAGCACGGCCACCTGTTTTTCCCGGTAGGTTTCTTTTTCTTTCAGCAGCGCTGCCAGGGCCACTCCGGCCGAGCCTTCCACCAAAAGGTGATGGTGCTTCACCACCAGGCGCATGGCCTCCCGTATTTCCTCTTCGCTTACTAGCGTCCACGTGTCCACACATTGCTGGCAGATTTCAAACGTGATGGATCCCGCTTCAATACCTCCTGCTGTGGCGTCTGAGAGCGTGGGCTTTTCTTTCACGTCAATGATCTTTCCTGCTTTTATGCACTCATACATCACCGGAGCATTTTCTGGCAAGCACCCGATTACCTCAATGTCTGGTTTGATGGCTTTCAGATACGAGGCAATGCCGGCAATCAGTCCGCCACCGCCCACCGATATAAACACCGCTTGCAGTGACGGCAGTTGCCGCAGCAACTCAACACCAATACTTCCCTGGCCAGCCATCACGTCTTCATCGTTGTAAGGCGACACATATACCTGGTCAGTTGTTTCCGACAAACTTCGCACGTAGCGCTCGGTCTCATCGCAGTTGTTGCCATAAAACTCCACGGGCACACCGCGCATCTTGATGGCATCTACTTTGGCAGGGGAGGCATTCATGGGCAGGTAGATGGTGCCATTTTTTTCCACTACCAACAGTGCATGGGCCACGCCCAGTCCGTGGTTGCCGGTGGAGGCTGTTACAATTTTGGCCGTTGAATTTTTTAACGAAAGTATTTTATTGAGTGCTCCGCGCGCTTTGAAAGAGCCGGTAAGTTGCAGGTTTTCTAATTTCAAATAAGCATCGGCCCCGGTGAGTTTGCGCAGGGCGTATGAATATTCCAGCGGTGTCTCGCGGAGGTAAGGCCGGATGCGCTTCTCCGCATCCATGATTTTTTCAAGGCGTGTCATGAAGATGGTGACAAGACCTGAAAGGTAGAAAAAGAAGCGATACTTAGACTATCCCAGATATTTTTAGGATGATCGTTAACTGAACTTTCCCTTGATAATTTTATGAATGTCCTTTTTCAGAATAGGAATATCTTTTTGAACAGCCTCCCAAACAATATCGAAGCTAATAGAAAAATATTCGTGGATTAGCACGTTTCGAGAGCCGACAATCAATTTCCATTCTATTTCACTGTACTCGTCCTTCAATTCTTTCGATAAATGATTACTTGCCTCACCGATTACTTCCAGAAGTTTTACAACAGCTAGTTGTAACATAT
>JAIENH010000167.1 GCA_019751475.1 Cyclobacteriaceae bacterium | reverse complement strand
AAATTTCTCAGGGTCAGCCAATTGGTCAATCACGTGGGCGAGCAGGGCATCATCATATTTTGATTCAGCCATTTCAGGAGGTATGCGCCAGAGGCTTAAGAATTTTTTGTTGAAGGCGGTAATCTTTTTCGATTTGTCCACCACGAGAATCCCGTCTTCGGTTGATTCCAGGGTGGCATTGAGCAAGGAGAGCGATTGCCGTAGCGCAAGTTCCGACTTTTTCTTGTCGGTGCGATCGCGCACAGTGCCAATCACCTCAATCGCCTTGCCCTGGCTGTCGCGCTTAAACACGGTGTCGCGCGTGAGAAACCATCGCCACTCTCCGTCTTTGTGCTTTAAACGAAACTCATTCTCCAGGATAACATTGTCGGCTACACCATCCCATCGGGAAAGTAGCATGTGCATTTTAGCGACATCTTCCGGATGCCCGACAAGTGAAAAGAAATCACCATGCATAGCTTGTATTTCTTCTTCGGAATAACCTAGCGATTCTCCAATATGACGATTTCTGAAAATGATCTTGTTACGGGTCAAGTCCATTACGTAAATAAAATCGGGAGATGACTCCGTAATCTTTTTTATGAATTGCTCACTTTCTTGGAGTTCACGTTCTCTCTCTTTGCGCTCGGTTATATCGCGGTCAATAGCCATGATATATTTTTGACCACCTACTTCCATAAGACCTGCCGATACCTCCAGTTGAAAAAGACTGCCGGCTTTCTTTTTGTGCGTGATCTCGAAGGAGATTTTTTCACCATTTAAGATTCGATCAATACGATCTTTAAAGCGTACGACTTCTTCAGGAGTGTCGAGATCTTTTATATTCAGTTGCAAAAACTCTTCCAGCGAATAGCCATGCATCGTGGCGGCAGCGCTATTGGCCGATACAATTTTACCAATATCCTCGCCATCGGCTTTCATGATGAAGATAGCGTCTGTGGTGTTATCAAATAGGACTTTGTAAGCAGACTCTATTTCCTGACGGGCTGTCTCTACTTTTTTTATGCGGGTGATATCAATGACAAATACAGAGAGACCTGTTATGTTTCCCTTGCTGTCTTTGATGGGGTTGTACCGGTTTTCGTAGAAGTTTCGTTCAAGTTGCCGGTCACCGTATTCTTCCTCCAACACAAATGACTCGCCTTGCAGTGCCCGGTCAAAATTGGCTTTGGCTTTCGCGCGGTCAGCTGGATTTTTGATCACGTCCAGCATGCTTTTGCCAAGACTGATTTTTTCACCCCATATACTTTCAATCGTTTGAAAATGTGAAGCAGAATAAAAGGTATATCGATAATCGCGATCAAGCGAAAACACCACCAAGCCTTGCTGGCTTTCGATCATACTTCGCAGGTGTTGGTCGCTTACTTTCATTGTTTAACTCCAAATTAAGCCAAGAAGATTGGAATACCGTTTTTGATGTAATATTTTCGCCAATTGTAAACTAAACCCAACCTAAACCAACATCTCTATGTTAAAAGAATTCAAAGCTTTTGCCATGCGCGGCAATGTGGTCGACCTGGCCATAGGTGTGATTATCGGGGGCGCTTTTGGCGCGATCGTCAACTCACTGATTAATGATGTGATCACACCCTTGCTGCTCAAGCCGGCTCTTGATGCTGCTCAAATGAGTAAGCTGGAAGATCTCACTGCCTTTGGTGCTGTGAAATACGGCAAGTTCATCGGTGCCACTATCAACTTTATCATTGTTGCCTTCGTACTCTTTTTGATTGTAAAAGGTATGAATGCATCCAAGAAGAAAGAGGAGACGGCACCAGCTGCACCGGCTCCGCCTCCAGCCGATGTGCAATTGCTTACAGAGATTCGCGATCTGCTCAAGAAATAATTTTTAGTTATAGTTATTATGAAGAGAGGGCAGATGCCCTCTTTTTTATTTTTCGGATGTGAGTTCTTTGTATTTTTTCTCACTAGCTTTCCACTGCCAGTGAGCGAAGAGCAGGGTTATGCAGGCGGCCACTACCGTGCTTATAACTACTTTGTAAAAATTAAAAACATAATCACTGCGATTGAATAGCGTAGAGTCAGTAAGCTCTTTGAGAATGATGTATGGAAAAGCCACCCAGACAAGAGCCATAAATAAATAGCGCTTTTTCCCTCGCACCCTAAGACGGCTCTAGTATTGAATGAACTTCTCGTCTCTTTCGTGCATTATTTTCTAAACCGATCAGCCACTATCAATTCTTTGCTGCCGGGTGTGTACTTGTAAAACCCAGTGCCTGACTTGATGCCTTTGTGTCCTGCTTGTACCATGTTTACCAGCAGCGGGCAAGGCGCATATTTAGGATTGCCAAAGCCATTGTTAAGCACATTCAAAATAGAGAGACATATATCCAGACCTATAAAGTCAGCCAACTGAAGCGGTCCCATCGGATGAGCCATGCCCAACTTCATGACCGTGTCAATCTCATGCACACCTGCTACACCTTCATAGAGAGAATAGATTGCTTCGTTGATCATTGGCATGAGAATGCGATTGGCCACAAAACCTGGATAGTCATTCGCTTCAACCGGGACCTTGCCCAGCGCCACGGACAAATCCATGATAGTGGTTGTCACCGATTGGCTGGTGCTGTAGCCGCGAATCACCTCAACCAATTTCATGATTGGCACGGGATTCATGAAGTGCATGCCAATAACCTTGTCGGGACTCTTGGTAACAGAAGCTATTTTGGTAATGGAGATGGAAGATGTGTTGGAAGCGAGAATGGTACCTGGTTTGGTGTTCTCATCAATCTCTTTGAAGATTTTTAATTTGAGGTCAATATTTTCAGTCGCAGCTTCAATTACCAACTCGGCATCTTTTACACCCTCCTTCAAAAAAGTGGTGGTGGTCAAATTAGCTAAGGCTTGCTTTTTACCTTCTTCGGTAAGGGTACCTTTTTCTACTTGTCGTCCAAGGTTTTTCTCAATGGTGGCAATACCCTTCTTAAGCGATTCTTCTGAAATATCAACCAATGATACCTTATAACCATGCTGGGCGAATACGTGCGCTATGCCGTTGCCCATGGTGCCTGAACCTATTACAGTAATGTGCTTCATGTTTGCAATTTTCGAATGGCAAATATAGAATTACATCCATGCAAGGTATGCGGGCCTGTAAAATAAAACGGTGAACGTGTCAGTGGTATTTCTTCAGGTGTGGTAGCACCTTGTCGCCCTGCGACACGGCCCCGCCCAACTTCATAATATCGGTAGGGGTTTGACACAAAGCGGCCTTGCCATGATAAATGGCGATCGGAGCTTTTACCAAATGGGCATTTTGTGAAAGCACATCAAGCCAGCCGTTCATGGTGTACTGGTTATTAGCAATTTTTGTTTTGTAGTCAACATGCGAATGATCAAGAAGATCATCGGGCGAAAGCCCTAACATCGTAACGATTTCCTTCCAATACATTGGCGAAAGCCGGGTGTGCACGGCATCTACTTCGTTGATGTTATTACAAATGTCAGTGGCCAGGGCCTTGGTCTGCTTACCCACGTTGGTCTGCGGGTTGTACAGCAGGTACAGTTCATTTTGATGAAATTGCATAGGTTTTTTGGGTTAGGCAGGATGAAACTACTTTAAAAAATGCTCGAAGTCAATCGGATTGTTTACTTCGGCAGCGGGCATATTGTGGGGCTTGTTTGCTGAACTATTGTTATTTTGGAAAAACTTAAAATTTCGTTTGAGCGCTATTCAGCCAAATCGCATTAAGAGCCTGTCAACGCGCTACCTTGGATTTTACAAAAACAGTGTATTGATTCTGCTTTGTGCATTGGCAATCACTTTTTTCTATAGCTGGATCAAGAGTGATCGGTTTAATCCTTTTGGGATTTTAATGTATGGACAATGGCTTTACTTTATTTACCTCTGGATACGTGTAAACCGGAATGTTTACCGAGTGGAGTTTGATGATAAATTCTTGTATTTGATTCTTCCGAAAAATGATGTTCTCATTCCTTTGGAGAATATTAAGGATGTAGATATTGTCTCACTGGGAGGGGTGTATAGGGTGGATCTTTACCAACCCGAGTTTATGGGAAAGAAATTTTATTTCAAGCCATCGCTTCTTTATCCATTCAACTTCAAGAAGAAAGATGCGCTGGTGGACGTATTGCGCAAAAAGATCGGTGAGGCTAAGAAAAATGTTCAGCCTCTGCCTAAGAACGCCTTGTTTAGTTGATGTCTTCGATTGCCACTTCTTTAGCAAAGCCCATCGCATTGAAACGTATCGATAGTCGCTTTTGGGTGCTATCAGCTTGTGGGCAGGGTGGACCAGCGTGAATAAAATAAAAATAGAATTTCTGATTGCGTTTGTACAGTTCGTTTTGATCGGGCCGTCCCAATAAATGAATGATGTCCATCTCGGCAAGACCTTTGAGTTTGGTTAGTTCGGAGGTGAGGGCGGGCTCCATCACGATGCGATGACCCTGGCAGCCATTCTTGTCATCCTTCCAACGATCCAAATCAATGCCCTGCAGATCGGGGAGGCTCTTGCCGCATGCTACGAGTACCAGTAGGATAACAACGGCAACGTTACGATGTAGGCGCATGAATTTTTTTGTAAACGATGTAAAACCAACTGACGGAAACAACCATGTACACAGCGGCTAACACAGTGTAGTAAAGAGGTAACTGAAAATAGATACACAAGACAATAGCCGCTAGGGGATAGAGAATTATTCGCAGCCATTCGGAAATAAAAACCCATCGTTTGTTTTCAAAAAGTACTCCGCAATTCACCGCTACAATCGAGATTAAAACCGACACCAGTGCTTTTTCTCCCAGACTGAATTTGGCTTGACTGAACAAAAAGGCACCCGTGCCTGCCAGGCAAATGATGTATTGAAACAACACGTAATAGTTTAATGCAACCGGTGCCGGAGTGTCGTACTTGTGGAAGTGCGCACTGTCAATCGCGGGGGCAGGTCGATAGCCGCCAAGATTTTCGGGCAGCCATCCGGGTTTGTTGAAAAGATACCGGATCTTATCTCGCCAGGAATGAATCATTTTCAATTCAGATGCCATGGTAGCGTAATGATTAACATTGGCCCAAACTGCATTCCAACTGTTGATCGGTTTGGTAATGCCATAGACAGGTCGCTCTTCTTCTGCCTGAAATGTGCCAAACATCTTATCCCAGATAATAAGCGAGCCTGCGTGATTTTTATCGATGTACTTGGGGTTTCGCCCGTGATGTACGCGGTGATGCGAGGGTGTGTTAAACACGTACTCAAGCCAGCCCATCTTGTTGATCGCTTCGGTATGAATCCAGAATTGATACAGCGTATTGAGTGCTGAGATCAACGCAAAATCAAGTGTATCAAACCCAATCACCGCAAGGGGCAGATTGAAGGCAAACGTCCAAACCACCTGAAGGGAACTTTGGCGCAAAGCCACCGAAAGATTATACTCTTCACTTTGATGGTGCACTACATGGCCTCCCCAAAACAAATTGATCTCATGACTCATACGGTGGGCCCAATAATAGGCGAGGTCTACCAGTAAGATAAGGGCTACCCAGTATATCCAATTTTTTTCGAGATGAAAGAAGGCCCCCTGGGAATAAATCACTTCGTACACACCAATGGCAAGCACCCGCATAAACAAACCTGACAACTGTGATGTGATGCCACAACTCAGGTTTGCAATTGAATCGGGGAGACGATACAACTTCCGGTGTGACAATCGCTCCACAACCAACTCAATACCAATCAAGATAAAAAAGATGGGTATTGATAATACGATGGGATTGAGGTTCAAAGCTTTCTTTCGTTATTTGCGACCGTAAAAATAGCGAGATGATAGTTAAGATTTTTAAAGGGGTGTGGGTGCTTTCATTGCTGGGCGTGCTGGCTGTTTTCATGTACACATATGCTTCCTTGCCGGAGCAGGTACAAATTTTTTCAGATGAGAGCCGGCTTGCGCTGTCGCGCAATGCCATATTCTACATCATGGTGGTGGTACTTGCTTTATTTAATTCGCTGGTGTTTGTCATTGCTCGCCTTTATTCCCAACAAGATGGCTATTTCAAGGCTTGGTTTTATGGACTGATTGTATTTTTTAACCTGTTTTTTATCGTAGCGCTCCAGTTCCTAAGTCTTTACAACAGTGCCGAGCGCTTTGATTATGGCAGCATTGGCTACATCATTTACCTAAGCGTTGCGCTGGTGGTAGTTTGGTCTTGTTCCTGGCCAATCTATGCCGCGGTAAATCGAATTTTTAGTAAACCGGCTGTTTGAAGCCACTCGTATTATCAACTGACTATCAATTATTTAATGCAACTTCATTGCTGAAAATTTGTAGTTCAAAATTATCTGCGAGTGATTGGATTGTCTGCAAAATTTCCGTTCTTAGACCAGTTCGTGACGCACCCGATTTTTTTAGCTGTCAGGATGAACCATCCTGCATAATTTTTTGGCACCTGCGCACGTAACCACATCATTAACGAACAACGCTGAATGGCAAAAGAAACCTCAGAATACAATGAGTCAAGCATTCGATCGCTTGACTGGCGCGAACATATCCGGCTGCGACCGGGCATGTACATCGGCAAGTTGGGCGATGGCTCAGCCAAAGATGATGGCATCTATGTTTTGGTAAAAGAAGTAGTCGACAACTGTATTGACGAGCACATGATGGGCTATGGCAAAGCCATCGATGTTAAAATCACAGACCAAAAGGTGGTAGTGCGCGACTATGGTCGAGGCATCCCGCTGGGCAAGGTGGTGGACGTTGTCTCCAAGATCAACACCGGGGCCAAGTATGATTCGGGGGCCTTTCAGAAATCAGTAGGCCTTAACGGGGTCGGTACCAAGGCGGTGAATGCGCTCTCCAACTATTTTAAAGTACAGGCATTCCGCGAAGGACAAACCAAGCTGGCGGAATTCAAGAAAGGCGTTTTGACTAGCGATCCGAAGATTGGCAAGAGCAGCGAACGCAACGGCACGCTCGTGGAGTTTGAACCCGATAACTCCATGTTTAAGAATTATCATTTCATCCCGGAGTACCTGGATGATTTGATGTGGAATTACGCCTTTCTCAACGCGGGACTTACCATCAACTACAATGGCCGGAAGTTTTATTCGAAAGATGGACTGTTCGACTTCTTGACACAAAAGTCAGACCCTGAAGAAATACGCTACCCGATTCTTCACTTGAAGGGTGAAGACATTGAAGTGGCTCTTACCCATGGCAATCAATACGGTGAAGAATATTACTCATTTGTGAATGGACAAAACACCACCCAGGGAGGTACACACCTGGCCGCATTTCGCGAGGGGATGGTGAAGGCTGTACGCGATTTCTATAAAAAAGAGTTTGATGCCGCTGACATTCGCGCCAGTGTAGTGGCCGCTATCGCGGTGCGTGTGCAAGAACCTGTATTTGAATCGCAAACAAAAACCAAGCTGGGCTCTGTTAATATGGCACCGGATGGGCCTTCGGTGCGAAGCTTTGTGGGTGATTTTGTCGCCAAGGAGTTGGAGATATACCTCCATAAAAATCCTTCTGTTGCCGATGCAATGCTCAAACGCATTTTGCAGTCGGAGCGCGAGCGCAAAGAGATTGCGGGTATTAAGAAGCTGGCCAACGAGCGGGCCAAGAAAGCAAATCTTCATAACCGCAAACTTCGCGACTGTCGTTTTCACTTTGATGAAGGCAAAGATGAGCGAGGCAAGGAGTCGGTTATCTTCATAACAGAGGGAGATTCGGCCAGTGGATCTATTACTAAGTCACGCGATGTGGAGACGCAAGCCGTTTTCAGCTTGCGTGGTAAGCCCTTGAATTGTTTTGGCTTGACCAAGAAAGTAGTGTATGAAAACGAAGAGTTTAACCTGCTTCAGCACGCACTCAATATTGAAGATGGCCTGGATGGACTTCGATACAATAAAGTTATTATCGCTACGGATGCTGATGTAGACGGCATGCACATTCGCCTGCTGCTGATGACATTTTTTCTACAGTTCTTCCCCGACCTGGTGAAAGCAGGCCATGTGTATATATTAGAGACACCGCTGTTCCGTGTCCGGAATAAGAAAGAAACTATCTATTGCTACAGTCCGGAGGAAAAGCAGGAAGCGATGGAGAAGCTTGGCAGCAAGCCCGAGATCACCCGGTTCAAAGGGCTGGGTGAGATTTCACCCGAGGAGTTTGGTACGTTTATCAATGAGAACATTCGCCTCCAGCCGGTATTTATTGATAAGGAGAAGCACCTGGTGAAGACCCTGGAATTTTATATGGGCAAAAACACGCCCGACCGCCAGGATTTTATCATCGATAACCTGCGCATAGAGTTGGATGTGGTGGAAGAGAAGGAAGAATTTTCACCTGTGGAAGCGTAAGAAATGGTTAAGGTCACCCAAAATGCCCATTGCAGAATTTCTGTAATTTTTTGTCTATTGCAGAATTTCTGCAATAACTCATATATTGCATTTTTTCTGCAATAACTGAAGACCATGAAAGTAATCATGATGGCCGACATTGTGGGGAGTTCCAAGAAGCGGGGGAAAGCGCTGATGCATGATTTTAAGGAGGCAGTAGATTCGATAAATAAAGAACATAAGCGCAACATCCTGTCACCCCTCACCATCACATTGGGCGATGAATTCCAGGGTGTTGTAAAGAACATGTATGAGGCATTGAAAATAATGTTTGCGCTTGAGCACCATCTGATGAGTATTAAATCGCCCTTCCAGCTACGCTATGTGCTGCACGAAGGTGAAATTGATACGGTTGTCAACCGGGTAAACTCTTATGCGATGCTCGGCCCGGGGCTTACGCAGGCACGGAAGCAGCTAACGGAGCTAAAGGGCTCAAAAAAGAGATTCTTTATTTCAACAACAAATAAAGCTATCTCTGAAAAGCTTACCTATGGTGCGCTGGTCTACCAGGGCATAGTAGACCGTTGGACACCCGCCCAACGCAAGGTGGCGGTGCATTTGCTTTCAGAAGCAGACTATCGTGAAGTGGCAAAAACGCTGAAGAAAGATCCGACTGCCATCTGGAGGCGTAGGCGCTCACTTATGATTGATGAATGTAATTACATCAAGCGCCTGATATTACTCATCGTAAACCCAACCGCGAAATGGTCTTAATGCAGTTCATTGGTGTTATCGTGGTAGGTGAGATTGTCATTCACATCCTATTTTTTCTGATCAGTAAATTTATCGGCAAAACCAATAAGGATAAAATTAGCCGGGCCAGCATTCTTAAGGGTATACTTGAGCGGGCATTTATCGTAATGTCACTTCATTTCAATATGACACAATCGATTACTTTTTTGGGTGCATTAAAAATAGCCACTCGTATAAAGGACACGGAAGACAAAGTTTCAAATGATTTCTTTCTCATTGGCAACCTGATTTCCATATTAGTTGCCATTGGGTACTACCTTATTTCCAAAAACCTGATTGAACTGAATTCATGAGTAAAAAGAAAACAGCCAAGCGCAAAGCAAGCAGCGATTCAAACGAAGAAGTAGCGCACGAGTTGGTCTCCATTGACGGATTGTACGAAAACTGGTTCCTCGATTACGCATCGTATGTGATCCTTGAGCGGGCCGTGCCCCGCATCGAAGACGGCTTCAAACCTGTGCAGCGAAGAATCATGCACTCGCTGAAGGAAATGGATGATGGCCGCTTCAATAAAGTAGCCAACGTGATCGGTAACACGATGCAATATCATCCTCACGGGGATGCTGCCATTGGGGAAGCCATCGTTAATATCGGCCAGAAAGATATTTTGCTGGATACGCAGGGTAACTGGGGAGATGTGCGCACAGGAGACAGTGCAGCTGCTCCGCGTTACATTGAAGCACGCCTTTCTAAGTTTGCGCTTGACATCGTGTACAATGCTGACCTTACTGAATGGCAGTTGTCATATGATGGACGCAAAAAAGAACCGATCACACTGCCTGTAAAGTTTCCACTGCTGCTAGCACAGGGCGTGGATGGTATTGCTGTAGGTCTTTCAACTAAAATTCTGCCCCACAACTTCTGTGAGTTGATCAAAGCATCTATTGATGTTTTGAAAGGCAAGAATCCCAAAATCTACCCCGACTTTTTCACCGGTGGTATTGCTGATTTTTCGGAATACGATCAGGGCTATCGTGGAGGTAAAGTAAAAGTGCGTGCCCGCATCGAGGCGGTGGATAAGAAGACTCTTGTTATTAAAGAGATTCCGTTTAGCACCACCACTACGTCTCTCATGGAGTCGATTGTGAAGGCGAGTGAAAAAGGCAAGATCAAGGTGAAGCAGGTGGTAGATAATACCGCCAAGGACGTAGAGATCGTAATTCACTTGCAACCAGGGCAATCGCCAGAGATCGCCATGGATGCCTTGTATGCCTTTACGGATTGTGAGATCAGCATTTCACCAAATGCCTGCGTGATTGTGGAAGACAAGCCGCAGTTCATGAAAGTGAATGAAATTCTCAAGTACAACACTGACTTGACCGTAGAACTGCTGAAGAAGGAGCTTGAGATCAAGAAGGCTAACCTGATGGAGCGTATCCTGTTTTCATCTCTTGAGAAAATATTTATCGAGAACCGAATCTACCGCAACATTGAAGAGTGCGAGACCTTCGAGGCTGTTATCAAGGTTATTCATAAAGGACTCAATCCATTCAAAAAACAATTTTATCGTGAGATCACGGATGACGATGTAGTGCGTTTGACGGAAATAAAGATCAAGCGCATTTCAAAGTACGATTCGTTCAAGGCCGATGAGTTGATGAAGGCCTTGCAAGACGAATTGAAACAAACTCAGCATCATTTAAAACACTTGGTGGAGTATGCTATTTCGTTTTATCAAAACCTTTTGGATAAATACGGTAAAGGCCGCGAGCGGAGAACGGAGATCAAGAGCTTCCAGTCGGTGACGGCTGTAGAGGTAATTGCCAATAATCAAAAATTGTATGTCAACCGTGCGGATGGATTTATTGGCTGGGGCCTGAAGAAAGATGAATTCATTTGCGACTGCTCTGAGTTGGATGATATCATTGCCATTCGCAGAGACGGCAAGGCATTGGTAAGCCGTATTTCAGAAAAAGTCTTTATGGGCAAAGACATCCTGTTTGCTGGTGTCTGGAAAAAGGGCGATGAACGAATGGTGTACAACATGATCTACAGCGATGGTAAGTCGGGTAAGTCATTTGCCAAGCGGTTTACCATGCCCGGCATCATTCGCGATAAAGAATACAATCTCGATCAGGGCAACCCCAATTCACGCGTACACTACCTCTCGGCAAATCCTAATGGCGAAGCTGAAGTAGTGGAGGTGAAGTTGAGTCAGAGTAGTACGGCTCGAAAGAAGATATTCGAGTTTGATTTTTCGGAGATGGAAGTGAAAGGTCGCGGAGCCCGAGGTAATACGATCACCAAGTATCCCGTGCGAAGAGTTGATCTGCTCCAGGCAGGTGTTTCAACCCTTAGCGGATTGGAGCTTTGGTTTGATGAATCCTCCGGTCGATTGAACAAAGAGAAGCGCGGCAAGCATGTTGGTAAGTTTGACGGAGACGATCAGATTCTTGCTATTACCAAAAGTGGTAACTACAAGATTACCGGCTATGATCTGGCTACACGTTTTGAGCAGGAGAAGACTATTCTCGTGGAGAAGTTTAATCCTAAAAAAGTGATCTCCGCTGTGTATTGGGATGGCGATAGCAAGCAGCATTTTGTTAAACGGTTTAAAATTGAAACCAATACAAACGACAAGGAATTTGGATTTATATCCGAATCAATCGGCTCGCGATTGGAGTTTGTCACTACAGCCGATACACCTGAGGTGGAGGTAGAGATCGTAAAAGGAAAAGGCAAGGACAAGGAGGCGGAGGTAGTCAATTTGGAAGACATCATTGATGTGAAAGGGTGGAAGGCCATGGGCAACCGGTTGTCTCAATACAAAGTGACACGCGTGAAGCCGGTGGAAGACCCCGAAGACTCAGGCCTGGAAGATGACGAAGCACAAGAAGAGGTGACTGAAGCCGACAAGGCCCCGCAGTCGCCAAAAAAAAAATTGGAAGAGGAAAAGCCCCGGCAGGAAAGCCAGTCGCCAAAAGCGGAAAGCCCGGAAAAAAAGGTAAAGTCGCGACCAGAGCCGGCAAGCCAGGGAAGCCTGTTCGGGGAAAGCCCGTCAGAAAAAAGCGCTAATCCTGTTACTAAAAAGACCAAGCCGACTCCACCAGTAAAGCAACCGAAAGCTACTCCGAAGCCGGGAGTCTTTACTGCTGGTCAGACCATTGAGTTGGAACTATGATTTCTTTGTAAGGCCGAGCCAGGCAAGTGACTTCCTAGCCAGCTCGTTGCCTTCCGGGGAGACGTTTGTCCAATAGACCAGCGCACCAAATACAGCGGTGATTACCCCGGAGCGGATGATGATGTCTAGGATAGTCGAATCGATTCTTGGCAAAATGTATTGTGCGCCCCACGCTACAGCGGAAATCAGTACCACTTTTACAAAGGCTGTAGAGAATGGTTGAATCCGGATTTTCCACCAAATGAAAATAAATTTGATAAGATTGAAGACGACCAGCGTCAACGCGGTGCCAATGGCTGCACCTTCAATGCCATACGATGGAATCAACAGGTTATTGGCTGTGATAATCATGGCTGCAAGCATGACAATCAGTACAATGTTGAAGGAATAATATTTCGAAAAGACAATGATCTCACTGCTGGGGCCGAAAAGCATGTCCACCAATTTTCCTGCCCCCACAATGATCACCACCCACGTGCCCGCTTCGTAGATTTCTCCTTTGGGCATCAAAACAAAAATGGAAGAAAGATTCGCAGCAATGCCCAGCAGCAAAAGACTGCCCAGTATGAATTGATGCAGTGCAGTCTTGTGATATATTTTTTTTACTTCCGCCCAGTCTTCTTTTTCAAATCCACGGGCAATGAGGGGCGAAGCGATTTGTGTCATTGCACGCTTGGGGATCTCAATCACTGTGGCCATGTAAAATGAAGTAGTGTAGACGGCTACAGGTGCCAAACCGAGCAATCCGGCTACCATGAGGCTGTCTACCTTGCCGATTATGATAAGTCCGGCTGTGCCGGTAAAACTCAGCAAGCTAAAGAGAAGAAACTCCCGCAGCAGCGGCTTGGGCAGCTCCTTTAATTTCATGACAGACGTACCTAATTCATTTTGAGCGTACAAATACCAACCTAAAGCAAAAAGGCAAATCATGTACACTGCCACCGAAAGCTCCATTAGTTCCTGAAAGGAAATCCACTCCAGAAAATAGCCCAGGCTGAGAAGCCCGAGCAGTACACGCACCGCAATTTCTTTCAGAAGATTGGGCACAATAGTCTTGAGCAGTGATCGTGAGTACACTTCCATGAGTGTCACCAGCACGGTGGTGGCGGTGAGGTAGAGTGTGAGTCTTGAATATTGAATAAAGTCAGCGGCATTTTGCTGAAAGTAGCCAAGAATGGACGATTCAAAAATCAAATAGAGAATCAAAAACACTCCGAAGGCCTGACCTGCGAGCATTACCACCAAGTTGAAGAACTTTCGCGATTCGGTGGGTGTGCTTGCAAAGCGCGGAAAAAACCGGATGATGCTTTGCGCGAGTCCAAATTGGGCAAACTGTGCCATGAGGATGGCGGCATCCTGCATGGCGCGCATGGTGCCAATTTGCTCGGGTGCCAGGAAGCGGGGATACAGGTATAGCAAATTGATGTAACCAATCACCACGCCTGCGTAGGAGATCACGGTTGATGTGATGCTTTGACGAATAACTACACCCATGAAAAAATATCTGGACGCAAAATACTTTATTTGCAATACTTAATCGTGTCAGGTGGGTGCATTCAATTCATTGCTGGGTAAAAAAAGTCTTCAGTCATTCTTTCAAAAACTTCATTCCGCAGCATTAAAGGGACTGAATTTTGGCAGGGCCAGCGACTATGCGCACAACGGTGAGGCGTTTGTTTTAGATGCGGTCATGAAAACATTGGCCGTGTCCGCACCAGTGGTCTTTGATGTTGGCGCCAATAAAGGAGAGTTTGTGAAGCGGGTGCTGCAGCATACAAATAAGAATTTTCAACTGTATGCTTTTGAACCATCGCAGGAGACATTCAAACTATTAAAGAGTTCTATTCCGTCATCGGCAAATGTTCATTTGATCAATGCTGGCTTTAGTGATGCACCTGGTCATGCAGACTTATTCTACGATAAGAAAGGGTCAGGGCTCGCTTCAGTCTATCAACGCGATTTGAATCATGCCAACATTCAATTCTCTGAAAAAGAAACCATCGAGCTAACTACACTGGATATTTTTTGTGAGCAACATGGGTTGTCAGCAATTGACTTTCTTAAGTTGGATGTTGAAGGTCATGAATTGGCAGTGTTGAAAGGAGGAAAGAAGATGTTTGAAAACAAGCGGGTGAGTGTAGTCCAATTTGAGTTTGGCGGCTGCAACATCGACTCACGAACGTTTTTTAAAGATTACTATCAGTTCTTTTCATCGGGGTTCGATTTGTATCGCATTGTTTCAGACGGGCTTTGGCCATTGAAAGCGTATTCAGAAAAGCTCGAAGTGTTTCAATCGGCCAACTACCTGGCCGTGCGCAAGGACTTAGGCCCGTTTTGAAATGGTGAGCGAGTCTGGTCCCGGTGCTCCCGGTCGTTTCGCTACGATCAATCCGTCTACGGAGTAGGTCTGTTCT
>JAIENH010000398.1 GCA_019751475.1 Cyclobacteriaceae bacterium | reverse complement strand
TTGGTGGTCACTATGACTTGGATGCATTTTTTGGTGCCAACAACATTACCAGCCAACAGCATTACCAAATGGTGTTTGTCAATCAACTGCCTGACGCCTATTTGCCCGGCCCGAAAGACATTAACTATTTTGGCGGTGTGAATTTTAAATACATCTTTTAGCGGCAACAAGTGAGTTTTGGGCCCGGTGGCAGTGCTGCCATCGGGCCACAAAGCCAAAAATAGAATACAGAATGAAAAAGAATATCTTTTTAGTGCTGGTGATTTTGACCGGCTGCGGTAGGTTTGCCAACAAAGAGCAAGGCCAGGGTGGAGAGCAGCGTATTGTTTGTCTTTCGAAGCAATACAATGAAATCATTTTTGCGCTTGGCGCGGAAAAAGAGCTCGTGGCTGTTGACCTTTCAAGCACTTATCCTCCAGAAATAAAAAACCTAACCACGGTGGGCTATCACCGGGCACTCAGTGCCGAAGGCATTCTTTCCACTAATCCTACCCTGATCATTCACGACAACAACGTGGGCCCTGAGAATGTGATGAAGCAATTGAGTGATCTTAAAATTCCGATGAAAGTGTTTGATACGAAAGGTGAAGATCTTTTGAGCACGCAAAAACTGATCACCGAGATGGGTCAATACTTTCACAAGGAAAAACGGGCCGACTCGCTCAATCAAAAATTAGAGCAGGATATGCAAAGGGCATTGTCAAGTGCAGCGGCTTCTCCTAATAAGCCTAAGGTGGTGGTCATTCATTTTGGCCGTGCTATGAATGTTTACCTGACGTTGACTAAAAACACTACAGGCGGAAAAATGATTGAGTGGGCAGGTGGTGAGATTCCCCTAACAGGCGACCGTGGCATGATGCAACTTTCTGCCGAAGTGATTGCCCAAGCTGACCCAGATGTGATTTTGCTGACAGATTTTGGTTACGATCGATTGGGCACTACGGAGCAGATCAAAAGTTTGCCCGGAGTGGCAGGAACGAAAGCAGAAAGGAGCGGAAGGATCTATCGCGTGGAAGAACACGACCTGGTCTACATCGGACCACGCACCGGTGAAAACGTATTAAAGCTTCAGGAGCTAATCAACCGCGATGCACCGGCTAAGTGATCGCATGGTGTTCATCTTGCTGGCATGCGCACTGGCCATCACTTTTTTGTTGTCCGTACGGTTTGGTGCGATCATCATTTCATACGATGATATTTTTTCGGCTTTACAAAAAGGGACTTCTTCACCTTCCCTTACGTTAACGGAGCGCATTTTTTTTGACATACGTTTGCCACGGGCAGTGGCCTGTGTAGTGGTAGGTGCAAGCCTCGCCATATCAGGGGTACTTATGCAAGCATTGTTTCGCAACCCAATTGTAGAGCCGGGTTTGATTGGCACATCGAGCGGGGCTGCATTTGGAGCTGCGTTTTATTTTGTGCTTGGTTCTGCTTTGAAATTCCACGTAAGTGAATGGACGTTGCCGGCAGCAGCTTTTGCAGGAGGCATGATATCGACCGTTCTTGTTTTCTTGCTTTCGCAGAATAAATCAAGCGGTAAAAGCTCGGTCACAACCTTATTGCTGACGGGTATTGCTGTAAATGCGTTGTGTCTCAGTGGTGTTGGTTTGTTTTCATACCTGGCACGCGATCCACAGGCGCGATCCATTACATTTTGGAATTTGGGAGCACTCTCTGGTGCAAACTGGGCATCGGTCAGTGTCATGGGTATTTCCACCATCATTTGTTTCCTGTGGGCGCTGCGCTACACACGTCAGCTAAATGCACTGATGATGGGCGAGGAAGAGGCTCTCTTTTTAGGCGTTGATATCAGGCGCCTGAAAATTATTATTGTTTGTATCAACGTGGCATTGGTAGCACTAGCTACTGCCTTTGTCGGTGTCATCAGTTTTGTTGGATTGGTGGTGCCTCATCTGTTGCGCCTCACGCGTGGCTCCGATAATCGCTTTCTGCTGGTAGGAAGCGCGCTGCTGGGCGGCATCTTGTTAAGCTGGGCTGATCTGGTAGCACGACTCACCTTGGCTCCTGCCGAGTTGCCGATTGGTATTGTTACTTCGCTGGTGGGTGTGCCTGTTTTTGTTTTCTTGCTGAGAAGAAATCAATATTACTTTTAAGATGATTCGCGCAGATCACATCACGGTTTCCGCAGGAAGCAAAAAACTACTGGATGACGTGGCCGTGGATTTTCAGCCAGGTAAAATAAACCTGATCATTGGGCCCAACGGGGCGGGCAAATCCACACTGATAAAAGTCCTCGCCAAACAACTTCGTCCTCATTCCGGCAAGGTCTTTTATGGTAATCGTGATATTCAAGATGTATCCATACCACAATTGGCTAAAGTTCGTGCCGTACTTTCGCAGAATGTGGAGCTGGCATTTCCGCTCACGGTAAAAGAGGTTGTGATGATGGGCCGCTATCCGCACATGGATATGCGTCCTTCCAAAATAGATCATGATGCAGTAAGGGAGGCCATGCAATTTTTTGATGTGACGGAAATGACAGACCGGAACTATATGAGTCTGAGCGGAGGCGAGAAGCAGCGTGTACACTTCGCGCGCGTGGTGTCGCAAATTCTGGCAGCCAATCCTGATGAGCCACGTTATCTCTTACTTGACGAGCCGTTAACTTTTCTGGATGTGTTTTACCAGTTTCAGTTTATGAGAAAAATGCAGGAGCTGCTTTCCGGAAATAATCTCGTGCTAGTTGGAGTAGTGCATGACCTCAATCTGGCTGCACGGTTTGCATCACAGGTTGCACTGTTGCATCAGGGGAAGTTAGTGAACTGTGGTAGCCCGGAAGAGGTTCTTACAAAAGAGAATATTAAAAATGTGTATCAGGTTGAGCCAATTGTGCTGCATATGAGTAATGTGCTGCATGTCTCCTTTTAGTATTCAATACTTTAAAATATCGTTGAGGGTTTTTATGGCTTTATGAAGTTCCTCAGGCTCAATAGACCCGATTTTTCTTACGAGCCGATCTTTTGATACTGAACGGATATGAAAAATCAACATTTCAGACTCATTTGTTAATCCACTTGCTTTGCTGGGAGCAAGTACAGGATTGCCCTTATACTTTTTTATTTTGGTTGTGAGAGGCACAACGATTACCACAGGCAAGTGTGTGTTCAACAAGTTCCCGCTTATAATCGCCACGGGACGCAGCCCGGATTGTTCACTTCCTTTGGTCGGATTAAGATCTGCATACCATATTTCGCCCTGTTTCATTTCTCTAATTGCCTGAAGTAGTCTTCCATACCTTCCTCAGCTATTAGTAATGTGTCCTTATCAGCAGACGCCATCTTATATGACTTGATGTATTCCGCTTTTTCCAGATGTTCCAGGTAAAGCCGAAGAGCTGTTTCGATCAGTCTATTTTTAGGTACAGAAAGTGCCTTGGCCTTTTCGGTCAATTGTTTGAAAAGTTGATCAGGTAGAGTACTTGTGAAAGTAGGCATATTTATAAAACGCAAATATAATACATACTTACACTTGAATGCAAAGCCTATTTAATGCGCCTCCAGCCAGTTTTTACCAACGCCCACTTCTACCTCCATGGGCACATCCAGCAATACAGCCGTTCGCATCAATTCAATAATATGGGGTTTAATGATCTCTTCCTCGTCTTTGTGAAGATCAAAAACCAATTCATCGTGTACCTGTAAGATCATTTTTGTTTTGAGCTTCTCACGTTGTAGCCAACGATGAATGTTGATCATGGCAATTTTGATAATGTCTGCCGCGCTGCCCTGTATCGGGGCGTTGATGGCGTTACGTTCGGCAAAACCCCGTGTAGTAATGTTTCGTGAGTTGATATCGCGCAAGTAGCGTCTCCGGCCCAAAATAGTCTCGACATATTCTTTTTCACGTGCATGATTGATGGAGTCATCCATGTATCGCTTGATGCCGGGAAATTCTTTGAAGTAGGCCTCAATGATCTCAGCCCCTTCTGTTCGTGAGATGCCCAGGTTCTGCGACAGTCCGAAGGCGGTGCTGCCGTAGAGTATTCCGAAGTTCACTTCTTTAGCCTTGCGCCTCATGTCAGGCGTTACTTTGTCAAGCGGCACTTTAAAAACTTTTGCAGCCGTGGTGGCATGAATGTCTCGCCTGTTGCGGAAGGCCTCAATCATGGTGGCATCGTTAGCAAAAGAGGCCGCAATGCGCAACTCAATCTGCGAGTAGTCGGCTGACATGAATTTGAAATTCTTATCGCGGGGAACAAAGGCACTTCGCACTTGCCGCCCTTTTTCTGTGCGAATGGGAATGTTTTGAAGGTTAGGATTATTAGAACTCAAACGACCTGTGGCAGCCACGGCCTGCCGGAAATCAGAATGTATTCGCCCATCTGTCTGGCTGATCATCCGCGGCAGCGCATCCACATAGGTTGATCTCAGCTTCTCATATTCTCTAAACTCCAATATCTTTTTCGCAATTTCATGTTCATCCGCCAATTTTTGCAACACATCTTCGCCCGTAGCATACTGACCGGTTTTAGTTTTCTTTGCTTTGTCCAGCAACTTGAGACGATCAAAGAGTACTTCGCCTAATTGCTTGGGCGATCCAATATTAAATTCAGTTCCTGCTAACTGAAAGATTTCTTTCTGCACACCATCACTGTCTTTCTTCAGTGCTTCTGACATCCACTTCAGTGTTTCTTCATCCACTTTTACTCCTTCGTATTCCATCGCAGCCAACACCTGAACGAGCGGCATCTCTACATCACGCATCAATAAAGAGTGCCTCCGCTGCTCCAGTTCTTTTTGCAACGATTGTTTCAATTGCAGGGCAATGTCCACTTGCTCCATCGCCTGGCCTTGTTCATCTTTTTCCGTGGAGAGTTGATAACCAAGAAACTGATTACAAATTACACTCAGGTCATGAGAGGCTTCCGGCTCCATCAGGTAGTGCGCTAGCAGTGTATCAAACAATGGGCCTTTCAGGTCGATGGCTAGTTTTTTTAACGCAAGCACCGTGTACTTAATGTTGTGCCCCACTTTTCCAATTTTTTCATTTAAGAAAATATCCCGGAATACATCCAGCTCTTTTCCCTTTACGGGAATATAGGCTGCTGCTCCTGCTTTGTGCGAAATGGCCACTCCGACAACTTTGAAATCAAAGTTCTCCTGCTCATCCGTTACAACTTCGACAGCAAATTCTTTTTTACTCCGCAACTTTTCAAGCAAAGCCAATCGTTCTGCTTCCGTCTCTATTACTGCGTAATGTACATCGCCCGTTCGTACCGCAGGCACAACAGGTGAATTATCTGACTGACTCTCCGCGGCTCCAAACATGGATAGCTGCGCTCCCTTGGATGAAGGCGGAGGTGCAGTGATGGTGTTAGCTCCGGTGGTTGTGCCAGCAAATACCCGGCTTGTTAATGTTTTAAACTCCAGCTCATCAAAAATAGGCGTGAGTATATCTTTGTCCGGGCCCGTGTAACGGAGAGCCTCTTCATCGAATGAGACGGGCACATCAATGACGATCGTAGCTAATTTTTTCGAGAGTATGGCTTGATCGCCAAACTGCTGCACGCGCTCTTTTAGTTTACCTTTCAGTTCATCGGCATGGGCCACTACACCTTCTACCGTTCCATATTGTTTGAGCAATTCAGCCGCAGTCTTGGGGCCTACACCTGGGATGCCGGGAATATTATCAGATGTATCACCCTGCAGGCCCAGCATATCAATTACCTGGGAGACGTTTTCAATATCCCATTTCTCACACACTTCCTTCGGTCCAAGTATGTCCACGGAGTTGCCCATGTAGGCGGGCTTATAGAGCTTGATTGTTTCTGTTACAATCTGACCAAAGTCTTTGTCGGGGGTCATCATGTACACATCGAATCCCTCCGAAGCCGCCTTCGTAGCAAGGGTACCAATAACATCATCAGCTTCGTAGCCATCCATCTCAAGAATCGGAATGTTGAAGCCACGAATAATTTTTTTAACCAATGGGATACCCGTTTTGATATCCTCTGGTGTTTCTTGCCGTGTGGCTTTGTAAGCTTCGAAAATTTCATCGCGAAAAGTAGCAGCCGCAGTATCAAAGGCCACCGCGATATGTGAAGGCTTTTGCTTTTGAAGCACTTCGAGCAACGTGTTAGTGAAGCCGAACGCCACGGACGTATTCATACCCTTGGAGTTGATCCTTGGATTTTTGGTAAAAGCAAAATGCGCCCGGTAGATCAGGGCATAGGCGTCTAAGAGAAATAGCTTTTTGGGTGCCGACATAGAAGCAATAAGGTACGTACAAAAATGCTTAATTTTACTTCATGCCGGAAACGCTGATCGCTCCCCCAAAAACACTTATGGAGGTTTTTAAAATGCTCCCGGTTGGCACGTTGGCCGAACTGATCAACAACACATTGTTTATGTCACCCAGCCCTATTGGAAAGCACCAGCGTGTGATTACCAGACTCATGGTGCGTATCGGAAGTTTCGTTGAAGCCCATGATTTGGGAGATCTGTTTACTGCACCGTTGGATGTTTTCCTTGATGAAACAGATAATGCTGTGCAGCCGGATATCTTATTTATAGCTAAGGCTAATCAGCATATCGTTGATGAGAATGGTACCGTACATGGTGTTCCTGATTTGGTCATTGAAGTTCTCTCCGCGGGGAACAAAAATCATGACCTTGTGGTTAAGAAGGAATTGTATGAACGATTTGGTGTAAAGGAATATTGGATTGTTGATCCTGAAGAATTAACGAGTCAAGGCTTTTCATTACTCAATCAACGCTTTGAGCCCATCGGCAAGTTTCAATCAAAAATTGTTTCGCGACTTTTAGGTCATACTTTTTCCTTCTAAACAGGAAGAAGTTTCCTTTTTCAGCATTTCTCACTAAATAGGATAACCAAACCTATTGTCTATGGCTCATGATCTGCTGGGCATGTTCCTCAAGTGGGAGCATGAAACTCCTGACCTTACTTTTTTACAACAACCTGTATCCGGCGAATGGAAAACATGGTCGTTTCGCGAAGCAGGTGTGGAGATACGCAAAGCCGCTGCCGGAATTCTGTCACTTCGCCTTCCTGAAAAAAGTAACATTGCCATTCTCTCCAAAAATTGTGCTCATTGGCTCATGGCTGATCTGGCCATCAACATGAGTGGTCATGTTTCGGTGCCACTGTATGCCAACATTACCGCGCGATCCATTCGGGATATTCTGCTTCACAGTGAGTCGAGGGCGATTTTTGTAGGTAAGCTTAATGATTACGCTGCTCAACGCGAAGGCATACCAGACGGCTGCACAAAAATTGCCATTGATTTTTATGGCGTGAAAGAAGAAACTAACTGGAGCCACTGGCAGCAATTGTCTCCGCTTGCCCAACCTGTAGAACGGAAGCCGGAAGAATTGCTAACCATTATGTACACCTCTGGTACCACGGGCACACCCAAAGGAGTGATGTTTAACAACCTCGCCTTTCATCACACCACCCAGATAGTCATGGAGTATGCACGCAAGTTTGGCCCCTTGCCGCCACACCCGGTTTTGCTTTCGTATTTGCCGCTGTGCCACATTGCGGAAAGGAATCTGACGGAAAATCTCGGTTGCTATATGGGTGCTAGCATTTCTTTTGTTGAATCATTGGATACATTCGGCCGTGATCTGGCATCTGTGCAGCCGCATTTATTTTTTGGTGTGCCCCGTATCTGGGCAAAATTTCAAGAGAAAATATTGGAGAAACTCCCACAGCAAAAACTTGATCGTTTGTTACGTATACCAATATTGAACAACGTCATTCGCAAGATCATCCGAAAGAAACTCGGTCTGTCTCGCGCCACTATCAAAGGCACTGGGGCAGCACCAATACCCGTGTCGCAACTTCAATGGTTTCAATCGCTGGGCGTTGGCATACGTGAGATCTATGGCATGACCGAAAACTGTGCACTCTCGCATGCCAACCAGGATGACATTCGCTTCGGCACCGTGGGCAAACCAATGCCCTCAGTGGAGGTAAAATTTTCAGATGAAAATGAAATCCTTACGCGCCACCCTGCGCTGATGATGGGCTACTACAAAGAACCTGCACTCACGGCCACGGTCATCACACCCGATGGATTCTTGAAAACAGGCGATCAGGGAGCAGCAGATAAAGATGGCTTTGTGACTATCACGGGTAGGGTGAAAGATGTCTTCAAAACAGACAAGGGCAAATACATTTCACCGGCCCCTATTGAAATGAGAATGCTGAAGAACGCAGACATTGAACATGTGTGTGTGGTTGGCATGGGCATACCTCAGCCCATTGCCTTGGTAGTGTTGTCAGCTTTGGGAAGATCAAAATCGAAGGACGAGATAATCAAGAGCCTGACAAGCTCTGTAGCAGAAGTCAATCCGCTAGTGGAGGAATACGAGCGACTCAAACGAGCTGTGATCATGAAATCGGATTGGACCATTGCCAATGGCTTGATGACAGCAACCATGAAAGTGAAGCGAAACGAAGTGGAAAAAATACACATGCCCACTTATCCCAAGTGGTATGCTGAAAATAACCTGGTAGTGTGGGAATAGGTCATTTAAATCTTTTTTCTTTTAATAGTGTTTTGAGGACTAAATCCAAAAAATATACTCCCTACCCGAAACGAGAAATCACCAAGATCAGTCATGGTCCTGTAGCCAATAGCGGAGCCGCTTTTAAGTCGGAATCCCATTTCGAGGGCAAACCCTGTTTTAAAATTAGGAACTTCCGGCAAAGATTGCGTTGGCGTTATTGACCAATTATAGCGCTGACTAAACACAGG
This sequence comes from Cyclobacteriaceae bacterium, assembly GCA_019751475.1. Lineage (GTDB taxonomy): Bacteria > Bacteroidota > Bacteroidia > Cytophagales > Cyclobacteriaceae > ELB16-189. Next base: position 5,923 of record JAIENH010000398.1, on the reverse strand, counting down.
GCCAACTGCAACATACGCGTCAATTTCTTTGGCTGCTTTAAAGGATAGTGGAAGCAGGCAAGTGAGATCAAGCCCTGCAGAGTTTAGCAGAGCGTAGTTTCCAGGATTCAATTCAAAAACCCCGGCCCTATTTGACAACCCAAAATCAACTCGCATGAATCGAAGTAAGCCTGTGGTATTGTAAGTTGAATCGTCTCTTAACTGAAAAAAATAATAAAAACCAGTACCAACAAATCCCCTGCGTTGATCATCGATAGCGTTGTTTAAAGAAGAGTATTTAGGGATGATTGCCAAGCTATTACCCGACATGAAGTAGACACCTAATTGCTTTCTTCCATATCCAGATTGTGCGCACGTCAGCCGACTCAATAGGAATAAAAGGCAGAATGTTTTGACAAACCGCAAGGAAGATTTAAGAAACTCATCGAATTTAGGCGTAAGGCGCATTCACTCTGATTTCGTCAATCTTTTAGGATGAAGTCAATTATGATACATCCTGCTTTGAGAGAAAGTACCTCCTTCTAACGCTGGGAGGTATCGTCTATTTCAATCTGGCTTTAAAAAATTCAAGGGTGTTTTTGTACGCATCTGCCGTGAACTCCTTATTGTGCTTGGGGTTGCTGGGGTTTGCAAAGGCATGGTCTGCTTCATACGATTTCACCGTCAGGTTCTTTCCGGCTGTCTTCATATTTGCTACGAATTTGTCGGTCACGGCTTTGTTTATCCACTGATCTTGCGTGGGCCAAATGTTAAGCACATCGCAGCTCAGGTTTTTAAGTCGGTCGATATTTTCCTCCGGCATGCCGTAGTAAATTACACAGGCTGCTGCTTGCTTGCCGGCTGTTAAACTCGCCTGCATGGACTGGCCTCCGCCAAAACACCACCCTATGGTACCGACCTTAGCATTTTTGCCTGCATACGCCAGGGCGCCCTGCACAATGGCGTTGCCGCGATCTTGCTTAAACTCGCCCATGTATTTGCCTGCATCTTCGCGCGTGGTGGCAAGTTTGCCATCATACATATCCAGCGCCAGCACATTCACGTTGCCCAAGTCATTGTAGAGATTTTCAGCCTCGCGTTTGATATGATCGTTGAGCCCCCACCATTCCTGAAAGACAAAGATCCAGTTGTTTGAAGGCTTGGCTGCTTTTAAAAAGTAAGCATTGGCATCGGTGCCATCCGCACATTTGATTTTGATCATGTCGCCACCGGCTTCACTTACGTGAACATAGGGACGAGGCAATGGATGTTTTTTATTGAAATCTTTATTTGATGCAAACAAGGCAAACTTGTCAGTGGCCGGTGTGTGGCAAAGGGTAATGTCTTGCTGTGCCACCACAAGATTCGCGCACAGGGCCAGCAGAAGGAAAGTAAGTAGTGATTTCATAGATGTTGAAATTTTATGATTTGAAGATGAATGTCAATTTTTGAATTAGCGAATATACGTTACTCTTTCCATTGTCCGCGCAGCACACGGTCGTACGTGATAAAATCCGTGTTGATTGGCTCATAACCTTTTTGGCGAAGCAGCATGGCTACTTGACCGCGATGATAAGAGCAGTGGTTGACGAGGTGTATCATGATCATTTCCACGTTAGTGGTATAAAGATCACCCACATAGTTTTTGTACGTCAGGTCGCGATTGAAGTCATGTTCGGTCGTTACAAAATCAAGCCACTGCTGATTGGCGGACGTTTCCATTTCAATTAATCGCTCTAACGAATAATCGCCCCAAAGCTTAACATCGGGCGGGGCCAATCCGCGAATGCGGTGAAGCCATAGAAACTGTGCCGCCAGCACATGACCAAATACAGAAAGTATTTTTTCATCCGTCACCGATTGTCGCTTCAAACAAGCGATCACGCGGTTATTCGCCCAGGCGTTGAATTGGTATAACTTAAGGAGGTAGGGTTTCATAGCGTAGTTCGCCAGACAAAACTACAACTCTTTAAAGAATGAGGAACCGCTTTTGTGCTGAGCCAGTAAATTACTTGAATTTTTGGAAAGTCTTTCGATTGCTTTTCTGGAAACGAGCAGTGTTCCAAATCTCAAACCGTATGCGGAAGTTCCACTCAAAACCACTAAGCCTGACTACCGGTGCGTCTGTGTAATTTTGATACAACTCACGAAATCTCGAATTGGTTGATACCCTATATCCTCCACTTAACCCTACATAAAAGTCGTAATACCCAATCCGCAATCTCCTTTCAACACCTCCTCCTAAATTGGCGAACACACTTAATGAATAGAGCGACTTACTATTAGTAGAATTCAAATTGCTGATGCTGGAGGCAAATGAGTTTTGCGTGAAAGTGTTGTCAACAAGGGACAAGGTCCCAAACTGAAACCCGAATCCGCCATATGGATACACCAACCATTTAGGACTGGTTATTAAATCGTAGTGGGTTGCACTACTGAATTCAAACAATTGAATCCCCGCTACTTTGGATGAGGCATTGGAAGCCATGTTTCCCGTGGTAACAAACGATACCTTGAGGGTTGTATAGCTGTCTTTGCTAGAGACAGGCCGAAAGGAATATCCAAAGGAAGCACCAATCAAACGTTCTTTGATACCGGCAAATCCCTGCTGTACGAGCACATTGTTTAGCGCACCAAAGTCGGGGTTTAAAAAAACATTGTCAGCATAAAAACCAATGCGCGCCCTTCTTACAGAATCAACTTTGTGGGTAGCTGAATCAACCTGACCTAAAGCATAGAATGGCAGATTGATAGTGAGAAGCGCCCAAAAACAAAGCCACCGGACAGATCGCATGAAGAAATTTACAAAAAGAACGAATAACCGGTGTGATTATTTTACTGGATCAGGTGATGCCAGTTTTCAATTTATCTCTTCCTCAGGGGCTGTACTTTCAAATAAGTCAAACTTCGCCACAGCCATTCGGCAGGGCCGTATTGAAAACGGTAAAGCCACCACTTACTGGATTGAATCTGGAGATAAAAAATGACTACTGATGCTATTGCCCACACCGTGGCACCATAGTTACCGAGCAACCCAAGGCCGTAAGAAAACAACAGCAGTGTGCCAATAACAGCCTGCAATAAATATGTGGTGAGTCCCATTCGCCCCACTTCATAAAAAATCATCAAACGTGGTCTCCACTTTTCTTTTTGAAATAGGGTGACAATAAGTCCAACATAAATAGCAGCGAGGGCCGCATTAAACACATCGAGAACAGTGCCTCCTAATAAAAACTGCATCGGCATGGTCATCTCTATCTTGGCAGCAAAGACAATCAATGCAATCAAACCAGCGGTCACAACACAACCGAGCAATGTCCACAGTCCGTAGCGGATGAGCTTTTTGAAAAAGAGCGGATTATCAAATATTTTCTTTCGGCCAGCGTAAAGACCTAACAAAAATAAGCCCAACGTGATATACAATCGACCGGTGAATACCTGAAACTCAAACTTGCCTTTGAATTCATAAAAATTTGCTTTGAGGATATCCAGGTAATTGCCTGACTTTACCGTATTGTAATAAACTTCCAGTTCCTTTTGATCCGGATTCATGATAGCATTTTCTGCTGTCGGATTCACGATAACATCGTATGCCCGCGTACCTAAAGAAGGAAGATTAAAAACAAGTATCAGCGCGAGAGCCAGTAAAGCCTTGTCAGGAAGTTTATAAGCCAACAACAAACCAAAACCCAACACAGCGTAGATTGTAAGAATGTCACCACGATAATGCAGATGATGAATAAAGCCAATAAGAAATAACACGATCAGCCGCCAAGCAAAGCGAAGAAGGAAGGTGGGCGAGCCATCACTTTTGGCCAACTGGATGAAGAAACTCATCCCAAACAGAAAGGAGAAAATCATAAAGAACTTACCCGAGATGAGTAAGCCGATGAAGCCAGACACAATCGTGTCGGCTAAATTGTGAGTCAGGAAGTTCTCGTGAGTTTTGGGTGGAATGCCCGCGTAGTATTGTTCATTGAAATGTACCAGGATAATACCGAAGAGCGTAAATCCTCTTAGTACGTCAATAACCTCAATACGATCAGATTCTCCTCGAAGTGTTTGCATGAGAGGAGTTATACGAACTATTTCGAAACGCGTTGCAGTCCTTCTTTGGCCTCCTTTAGATCACCATCTGATTTCAAAGCAGCTTCAAAAAGTCTCTTGGCCTCGGCTTTGTTGCCTTTCTTTTCCTGAATTTGTGCCAAGCGCATATTGGCCCCAGCGTGCGAGGGCTCATTTTGCTTGGGCGCATGTGTGAGATATTTTTTCAGGCACTCCTCACCGCGCTCGAGCCGCTGACCACTGAGTGCGCTGGTTTTTCCTACCTGGTAGATTACGCTGTAGTCTTCCGGATTTTTCTTGAGCACATCTTCAAACATGGTAAATGCTTTATCATACTGTTTTTGATTGACGTAAAAAGTAGCGAGCCCTGACATGGTAGAAGGGTCAGCCTTTACCATTTCCATATACTGCTTTTCTGCCTCTACCATATTCTTCTCATGAAAATAAACATTGCCCAACTCCTTATGACCGATGGCAGGATTGAGTTTAATAATCTGGTTGGCCGTCTCTTTTGCTTTCTCTACACTACCGCCCATGAAACCAGGGGCCTGCAAATAGTATTGAATAAGTGAAGTGCGAGCGCCAATGTTTTTAGTGTCCAGTTCAATTGCTGACTCCCATGCCTTTTTCATTTTAGGAGCCAGCATGCCTTGCTTAAACATGTTGGACTTTTGAGCCCATGAGCCGTAGGCATTTCCCAGCCAATAGTGGTAGTCGGCTATTTTATCGTTCGTCTCTACGGCTTGTTCAAAATATTCGGAAGCTTCTTCAAATCGCTCCTGGTCAAAAGCCGCGCGGCCCATATAATACTGGGCCGCACCGTAGTCTTTATCACTCTCTTTGGTAGACTCTAAAAGTGTTATAACCTCTTCATATCGCTTGTTTTCGTAGAGGGTTTTAGCTTTTTCGATAGCAGACTGACCGCTGGTAGCAAGCGAAAAGAGAAAAATGAAAATAGTGGTGATAAGGCTGATCTTCATAAGTAGGATTCTATTGCATATAGACTGCAAATGTGGTGGTAAGGTTGTTTGTAGCTTATTAATTTTTACTGGATTGTAGAAATTTCAGGACTGATTGTGTTGAAATCAGGATCAATTATTCACACCAAAATAACCTCTGTTTACACCCGGATTGCAAGTTTACCAGTAGCTTTCGGAATAAAATTTTCAGTGTATGAGATTATTCGTTTTGCTGACAGCGGTGGTGTCTTTAATGCTGACCTCCTGCAAAAAAGAGAAAGTTGCCGCTCCCAAATGGACGGAGGCGGTGGCTTCCCATTTTGATCCGTCCATGGCGCCTTTTTATCATGGAGTGGCCTCTGGTGATCCATTGCCGGATCGTGTGATTTTATGGACACGCGTCACCCCGGAAGACTCGCTGGCGGCCATTACCGTGACGTGGGAAATTTCTGAAAGCCCTTCATTCGCTTCTGTTTACAAAACGGATTCAGTGACAACTACACCGGCTCGCGATTACACAGTGAAAGTAGATGCAGATGCACTTAAACCCGATCAGGTTTACTACTACCGTTTTTCAGCTCTTGGCAAAAAGTCCATCATCGGGCGAACCAAGACAGCTCCCGTCAATGCAAAAGACAGTTTGAAGTTTGCCGTAGTCAGCTGCGCTAATTGGGAGTGGGGATACTTTAATCCATACGATAAAATTGCCGATCGTGAAGTGCTGGATGCCGTTCTCCATCTTGGAGATTACATCTATGAATATGGAGTTGGAAAATATGGTGACACCACCATTGGTCGGGTAAATATTCCTCCCTACGAAATTGTATCGCTCAAAGATTATCGCACGCGGTATTCACTGTATCGCCTGGATAAAGGTCTGCGGAGAGTGCATCAGCAACATCCGTTTATTGCTATTTGGG
>JAIENH010000752.1 GCA_019751475.1 Cyclobacteriaceae bacterium | reverse complement strand
TTTAACCCCTACAACAGTTTAGTCCCGCCAAAGCGGGATTGGTTTCAGCCCAGCCTACGCTTTGCTTTCGGCTGGCAGGCACTCACTCAATCTGAAAAAGAGTGGCAAATATAGCCTAACCTTTAAATATTACCATGAACCGGCACCAATTCGCATCCACATAATAATTTTGGCGCCCTCCGCTGCTCGTCCTAATTTTGGCGGATGGTTTGGTTTCGAAATTTTGGCTGGGGAGAAATTATACTCATTGTTGCATTCGCTCTCTTCTATGCATTCTACCTGTTTCGGGTTATTCGCATCAGCAAGACCCTCAACACGCCTTATTCGTCCGTATTTGCCAAGCTATTGCTTAGGTCGCTCTTTTTTGCCTTGGTCATCATTGCCTTTCTCGGCCCGTCTTTCGGTGACTCAAAGCGTGAAATCAAATCGGTGGGCAAGGACATCATGATATGTGTCGATCTGTCAAAATCCATGGATGCCTTTGACATTCAGCCGAGCCGGTTGGAGAAAATCAAATTTGAAATGAAAAAAGTGATCGATGCTTTTAACTCCGACCGCATCGGCATAATTATTTTTTCATCCGAGGCATTTATGCAATGTCCGCTCACCTATGATCAAAATGCACTTGATCTTTTTATTGATACGATGAATACAGGGCTCGTACCATCTTCGGGCACAGACTTTGGGCCTCCCCTGCGCATGGCGCTCCAAAAATTAGAAGACAAAGATGGCCCGCGTACGGAGACAAAATCCAAAGTGATTATTCTGATCAGTGATGGTGAGGATTTTGGTGAAGAGACAAGCGAAGTAACGGCCGATATTGAAGCGAAAGACATAAAGCTCTTTACCCTTGGCATTGGCACCGAGCGCGGCAGCCCTATTTATGCAGGTCGAGGGTATAAAACAGACTCGCGTGGCAACGAAGTGATATCCAAACTGAATGCTTCTTCGTTAAAGAAGCTGGCTAGCCAGACCAGCGGTCAGTATTTTGAAATCAACGATTCCGGAAACGATGTGAACAAACTGATCAGCACCATCGCCAAAATTGAAGGCCAGACACGCGACTCACGAGTGGTGGATGTGTCTGCCAATCGTTATTTTTACTTTTTGTTGGCTGCGCTGGCACTTTTAGTATTGGATGTTTTGTTAAGCGTAAAGACAGTATCTATTTAATCCTGATCTGACCATGAAGTTTGTACTTCTCTTTGTCCTAGCTTTTTTAATTGATCCGGGTAAGATCGGCAAAGTGAATAAGATCAAATCGGAAGCAAAGCAAGCCTACATGCGAGGTGAGTATAAAAAAGCTGCCGAACAGTATCGTCTCCTTGATTCCCTCGGAGTAAAAGAAGATGAGGTGATGATGAACCTGGCTCACTCCTACTTTGAGCTAAACGACACGGTTCAAGCACAAAATGCCTACAGCAACCTGACTACCAGCACCGATCCTGCCATACGATCCATCAGCCAGCAGCAACTGGGTGTGATGGCCAATCAGCAAGGAAAATTTGAAGAAGCATTGGATCACTTTAAGTCTTCCCTCAAAGCCAACCCTGGCAATGAAGAGTCGCGGTTTAACTATGAAATTGTGAAGAAGAAACTGGAGGAAAAGAAAAAGCAGGAACAACAGCAGCAACAGAATAAGGATCAAAACAAAGACCAGGAGAAAAAAGACGAGAAGAACGAGAAAGACAAAAAGGATCAAGATAACAAAGACAAAGATCAGAAAGACAAGAACGACCAGAAGAAGGACGATAAAGAAAAGCAGGACAAAGACAAAAAAGACCAGCAAAGCAAAGAGCAGAAGGACAAGGAGAACAAAGAAAAAGAAGATCAACAGCAGAAAGAGCAGGAGAATAAGAACCAGGACAAGAAAGACATTCCTCCTTCTGTATCCGACAAACTCAAGCAAATGAAGATGAGCGAGGATAAAGCACGCATGGTACTGGAAGCGATGAAAAATCAAGAAGTGCAGTACCTACAGCAAAACAAACGCAAGGCCACCAAGCCGCGCGACAAAGGCAAGCCCGATTGGTAAACTGTCGACAATAAATCACACTCGAAATAAAAAGCATTATGAAATGGCCATTAAGATGCTCTACCCCCACGGGATGTTAATGAGGCCATTCCATGCCTTGCGTGCCGAAATGCGACCACGGCATGCAGGCATGTGACCTTTAAAAAATAAATATTAACACATGAAAGAAGTCTATATTGTATCTGCCGTACGCACACCGATTGGAAGTTTCGGAGGATCACTAGCCGGTCTCAGTGCAGTAAAATTGGGTGCAATTGCCGCCAAGAGTGCTTTGCAAAAGATTAACCTTGATGCGAAGCAAATACAGGAAGTCTTTTTTGGTAATGTCGTCTCATCGGGCTTAGGCCAAGCACCTGCTACACAAGTAGCGGTGGGTGCAGGTCTTGGATACGAGATTCCCTGCACATTGGTAAATAAAGTTTGCGCATCAGGAATGAAATCCATCATGCTGGGTGCACAATCTATTATGTTAGGTCAAAACGATGTGGTTCTCGCAGGTGGCATGGAAAGTATGTCCAACATTCCTTACTACCTTATGAAAGCGCGTTATGGCTACAAGTATGGCAATGGTGAGTTGTTAGATGGACTTACCTACGATGGACTCACCGATGTTTACAATCATTGCGCCATGGGGGTATGTGCCGACAACACCGCAAAAGAAATGAACATCAGCCGGCAAGATCAGGATCAATATGCCATTAGCTCTTACAAGCGATCAGCAGCCGCTTGGGCCGCTGGCAAGTTCAAAGATGAAATTGTGCCCGTAGAACTCACAGGTAAAAAAGGTGATGTCACACTCTTTGCTGAAGATGAAGAATATAAGAACGTAAACTTTGATAAGATTCCAGGTCTCAAGCCGGTGTTCACCAAAGATGGCACCGTCACAGCAGCCAATGCATCCACCATCAACGATGGTGCGGCAGCCGTGATACTCATGAGCAAAGAGAAGGCGCAGGAACTCGGTATTAAGCCCATCGCCAAGATCAGGGGCTTTGCCGATGCCGCACAAGACCCGATGTGGTTCACCACCACTCCATCCATCGCCATTCCCAAAGCGATGAAAGCTGCCGGAGTGGATAAGAAGGATGTTGGGTACTATGAAATCAATGAGGCCTTTTCGGCAGTAGCTATCGCCAACAACATTAAGCTGGGGCTCGATCCCGCCAAGGTAAACGTAAATGGTGGTGCCGTGGCCCTCGGTCATCCGCTTGGGGCATCAGGTGCAAGGATCACCATGGCGCTTGCCAACATCCTAAAGCAAAATGATGCCACTATTGGCGTGGCCGGTATATGTAATGGAGGCGGTGGCGCCTCGGCTATCGTCATTGAGCGAATGTAATGGTCCAGAGAAGGAGAACAACATCCTTCCTCTCTTTGCGTTTTAGTCGCAGCTATGTGTAGAGTTTTATTACTCCTCTTTTTTAGTTCTACGTTTCTCCATGCCCAGCGGCAGGTGAAGACGTATTATGACGGTGCTAAAAAGCATATTCAGGAAGATTATTACGTACTAAGAGAAGATGATCAAATCCTGGAAGGGCCCTACAAGCGCTACTACCCAAATGGCAAAGTTGAAATGGAGGGAACGTACAAAGATGGCAAGCGCGCGGGCACATTCATGGAGTATTTTCCTGACGGCACTCTTCAACGAAAGATTTCTTACCTGGATGGCATGCGCCATGGTGCTGTAGAAGTTTTTGATGAAAGTGGCAAGCGTATTCAAAAAGCATTCTACCAAAAAAATCAACTGGTAGACAGTGTCAAAACATTTTATGCTTCCGGCAATACGCGACATGAATCGATGTTTGTAAAAGGGAAACCAGATGGCATCATGCGTGAGTACTATCTATCTGGCAAGGTGAAAAAAGAAGTCACCTATCGCAATCGAAAGCCGAACGGACTCACCACCACATTCTACGAAGATGGAACGATTCAAACAGAGGCTAATTTCAAAGATGGAGTGATCAACGGTTTTTACAAGACCTACTACCCCAACGGTCAGCTAGAAACAGTTTCAACCATGAAAGACGGGGAGAAAACCGGCAACTTCAAAAACTATGATCGCGAAGGTCATCTATTGTTGGAAGGATACTTTACAAACGGTCGATTGACAGACGAGAATCTGGCTTACTATCCCGATGGAAAGCTCCGTCATCGATTCAACTATAAAGATGGTGCAAAAACGGGCACCAATCTTGAATATTACCCTGACGGGAAAACAAAGACGCGAGAGCAGGTTTCACTCAGTGGAATAGACGTGACCGAAGAGGGTTATAGCCCTGAGGGCAAAACACTTTATGAGAAACACTTTAGAAAACTGAAACCGCACGGCACGTGGACTTTTTATTTCGATGATGGCAAAACCCTGAAGCTGAAGGAAAATTACGAGAACGGAAAGCTGCACGGCATCCGGACGGTTTATTACGAAAATGGTGAAAAGAAAACAGAAGAGACTTACCAGTTCAATCTCATCACTGGCCCTGTCAAGAACTATTTTGATAATGGTAAAGTAGAATCGGTGACAGAATATCGCGCCAGTCGACCTCACGGTCTGTTTACCGCGTACTATGCTAATGGCCAGATAAAAGAACAAGGCGAATACGTGGCCGGCAAGAAGCACAAAGAGTGGAAAGAATTTGACGAGCGCGGCACCCTGCTTAAGACCTACGTCTTCAAGGCTGGGATACTGGCGGAAGAAAAGTAGCCTAAAATTGTCCTCGGTGACTAATTTTGTACTTTTGTATCATCGATAACTTTATGGAAGCATCCATTACAACAGCTAAAGGTCAAGTCATAATTCCCAAGAGCCTCCGGAAAAAATTTGGGATTAAGGCCGGCACTAAAGTTATCTTCTCCGAAAAAGATGGAGAAATCACAATGCGTGCCCTCACTCGTCAATATTTCAAAAACCTCGCAGGATGGCTGAAAGAAGGTGATGACCTTTTAAAAGATCTCCTCAAAGAAAAGAAGCTTGAAGTACGAAAAGATGAAAAGCGTAGTCTTTGATAGCTACGCTCTTATTGCATATTTCAAGAATGAAGAAGGCGCCCTTGAAATAGTTGATCTGCTCACACAACTCTCTATGGGCGAAATTCAAGGTTTCATATCCGTCATTAATGTTGGAGAAATCTACTATATGCTTTGTCGGAAGGTAAACAAGACACGGGCGGAGCAAGCCATGGATCTGATAAAAATTCTTCCGATCGAAATTTCATCCATTGACTATAATTCCTCTTACCAGGCAGCCAAGCTCAAATCAAAATATAAGATTTCATTTGCAGATGCTTTTGCCGCTTCTTTAAGCATTGAGAAAAAAGCGGTGCTAATCACTGGTGATCCTGAGTTTAAACAATTGTCAACCGAAAAGAACTTTCAAGTTAAATTCATAAGGAAAATTTAATGACGGCCATCAAAGAAACCAATTTTAAATTCAAGGGTCAGACCGGCTTTTACCGGGGCAAAGTGCGTGACGTGTATTACTTTGGCAATCGCATGGCGATGGTGGCTACCGATCGCATCTCTGCATTTGATGTAGTGCTCCCACGTGCTATTCCCGACAAGGGCCGGGTACTCAACCAAATTGCTGCGCTCAACCTTTCAGCTACGAGCAATCTTGTACCAAATTGGGTGCAGTCCACGCCCGACCCCAACGTAACTATTGGCTTTCGCTGTGAAACTTTTCCGGTTGAAATGGTCGTACGCGGATATCTATCCGGCCATGCCGCTCGCGAATATAAGCTTGGCAAGCGGCTGCTATGCGGTGTTCGCCTGCATGATGGATTGAAAGAAAATGATCCACTTCCCTATCCCATCATTACACCCACCACCAAAGCCTCTGTGGGTCATGATGAGGACATTTCACGCGAGGAAATCTTAAAGCGCAAACTGGTAGACGAAGAAGATTATGCTACTCTGGAAAAGTACGCCCTCACGCTGTTTGAAAAAGGTACCGCTATGGCGGCCGAGCAAGGCTTGATCCTGGTGGACACCAAGTATGAATTTGGTAAACATGATGGCACTATCTACCTGATTGACGAGGTTCATACCCCTGACTCGTCACGATATTTTTATGAAAAGGGCTACCGCAAGCGCCAACAGGCAGGCGAGCCGCAAAAGCAACTGTCAAAAGAGTTTGTGCGCCAATGGTTGATTCAAAATGGATTCCAGGGAAAGGAAGGACAAGTAGTGCCCGAAATGACTGATGCCATCGTGGCCTCCATCAGTGACCGCTACCGCGAATTGTATGAACAAATGACCGGCAACAAACTTGAGCCACTCGATTCGGTCGATATTTTAGAACGAATTGAACAGAACATCGTTAATTCCTTAATTTAAATTACTTTTAGCCCGGGAATTTTCTCTCCAAAATCGCTGACAGATGAAATATACTATTGACAAACAGGAAAAATACAGCCTCCTACGCCTCCACGAAGAGAAATTGGATTCGAGCGTGGCGCCTGCTCTTAAATCTGAGTTAATCACACTCCATGCGGAGGGCATTCGCAATATTATACTTGACCTTGTCGATGTAAAGTATACTGACAGTTCTGGTCTAAGCGCACTTTTGGTTGGCAATCGCATTCTTCAGGAAGATGGAGGCATTTTTGTTTTGGCAGCACTGTCCGATCATACCACCAAGCTTATCAAAATATCCCAACTCGATAGCGTGCTCAACATTGTGCAGACTGTAGAAGAAGCTGTAGATGCCGTGTTCATGCATGAGATTGAGAAAGACATGAAGGATGAGGCCTAACGGCACACGTTTTACTTGATTTTTTTAAAGGCATTCCAATAGCCGGTCATTCATCTTCGGCACCGTGTCTTTCCAACTTACCATACTAGGCGCCAGTGGCGCTCTCCCTGCCTACGGGCGATTTCCTTCATCGCAGTACCTGGTAATTCAAAATCGGCACTTGCTCATCGACTGTGGTGAAGGTTGTCAATTGCAACTCGCACGGTACAATATCAACATTCATAAAATTGATCACATCTTCATCAGCCATTTACATGGCGACCACTACCTGGGCTTGCCCGGTCTGTTGTTCTCCATGCACCTGCAGCGAAGAAAAGATGATTTGCATATTTACAGCTTCCGCGGATTAGACGAGATACTGCTGTTGCAATTCAAACATTCCAAATCTGTATTAAACTTCAAGATTGTCTTTCACACATTAACGGAAAACAAGGTTGAAAAAGTTTTTGAAGACAGTGCTCTTACGGTGGAGACAATCCCGCTAGATCACAAAGTGATGACGTCCGGGTTTTTGTTTCGTGAAAAGCCAAAGCCCTATCGAATCGACAAAACAAGACTACCAAAAGATATGCTCTTGCAGCACATTGTACAGTTGAAGGCCGGTCAAGATGTAAGAGATGAACACGGTGCCATACTTTTTAGGCGTGACGATTTCACACTCCCACCAAGGCCTTCGCTGTCATACGCGTATTGCTCGGACACACAACCGAATGATCGGTTTATTGAACAAATTCAGTCGGTAGACCTTTTATATCACGAGGCTACCTTTATGGAAGAAGAAGTCAGCAAAGCCAGGGATACCAAACACAGCACCGCAGCTGAAGCTGCATCGGTAGCATTGCGAGCCCAGGTGAAGAAGTTATTGATTGGCCACTTTTCGGCTCGATACAAAGACCTGGCACCAGTATTGGAAGAAGCTGCCAGAATTTTTCCGGCCGTTTCATTAGCAATTGAAGGCGATACCATTGAACTTTCCGACTAATGGAGCTTGAATTGGAACGCAAAAAGCACCGGCTCTTTATTGTGCTGTGCGGCATATTTCTCACCAATGCATTGGTGGCCGAGATGATTGGTGTGAAAATTTTCTCAGGTGAAGGTACGCTAGGTCTTCAGCCAGCCAACTTAAATATCCTTGGCTTCACTATGGATTTTAACCTCACGGCAGGTGCCGTGATTTGGCCAGTAGTCTTCATTACATCCGATCTTATCAATGAGTATTTTGGAAAGCCAGGCGTGAAGCGAATCAGTTACCTGACCGCAGGACTTATTGCGTACTCATTTGTAGTAATTTTTCTCACCATGCGGTTGCCACCGGCCGGTTGGTGGCTGGATGCAAATAACCAGGATAATGCTGGCAACTACTTCAACATGGATTTTGCCTTCAATAAAATATTTGGCCAGGGCCAACGCATCATCATCGGTTCGTTAGCCGCATTCCTTATCGGGCAATTAACAGATGTATTTGTTTTTCAACGGCTCCGGAAAGTAACAGGTCACCGTCAGTTGTGGCTGCGAGCTACGGGGTCTACCGTTGTATCGCAATTAATTGATAGCTTCGTGGTGTTGTTTATTGCCTTTGCGGGAGTGTTCTCCACTTCGCAGATTATTGCCATCGGCATCACGAATTACATCTACAAGTTTGTGGTAGCCATCTTGCTTACTCCCTTAGTCTATGCAGGGCATTCCATCATAGACCGCTACTTGGGAAAAGAGCACGCTCAAAAAATTTCCGAAGAGGCCTCTCTGCAAAGCCAGAAATTTCTATAGCCTACCCGTTCGCCTCACATTATCTAAAATAATTCCGGTAGCCACTGATGCATTCAGCGATTCAGCCTTTCCATACGTGGGGATGGTAATTCGCTTCGTCACTTTTGCCTTTACAGCAGGTGATATCCCGTTTGATTCATTTCCGATCACGATCAAGCCACTCTTACCAAACGAAATAGTGTGAACATCTTCGCCCGTTAAAAATGTACCATACACCGGTATCGACTGGCCGGTGAGGAATTCTTGTAACGGTTCGTAAAAAAAATTCACCCGCAAAAAGGAACCCATGGTAGCGTTGATGACCTTAGGACTATAAACGTCCGCGGTCTCCGGTGAGGCAATTATATTCTTCACACCGTACCAGTCTGCCGTGCGGATAATAGTACCCAGATTGCCAGGGTCGCGGATGTCATCAAGCACAAGAGCAAAGTCATTAGCGGGCAGTCGAGGCTTTTGCCGAGGCTTCATTTTCACCACAGCCAAGGCGGCATCATTGGTCTCAACCGAACCCAAGTCCGTTAATTCCTTCACCGACACCTCCACTTGTTCAATACTTTTTTGGCGAGGTGATTCCCATTCAGTAAAAAAAGCATCGGTGCCCGCCACCAGCACGATGTCAAAATCGGAGTGCAGCGTTTCGGTCACAGCCTTCGCACCCTGAACGAGAAAACATTGTTCGGCTTGGCGGTATTTCTTTACTTGCAAGGATTTAATAAAGCGAGCTTTGGCTTTGGATATCATATTGCGTGACCTGGCGAGGAAAGTTACCAAAATTTTCATGGGTCTCGTGTGGGTACTCGCATTGGGCGGTTGCGTAGGCACAAGCTACCTGGAGAAAGGACAAAAATTATTGTACAAGCAGTCCGTCACTGCTCCCTCCGACTTCAATAAAGAAGAACTTAAAGATATCTACGTTCAGAAGGCCAACAGGCGGATGTTTGGAGTATTCAACAGCCTGACGTGGATGTATCACTTTGGTGAAAAGGCTTTTAAAAAAGAAACTGCATGGCCTTTTCACAGTAAAAAAGACTTCGAGCGAAAGAAGGAAAAGAAGGAGAAGAAGTTCAACGCCAAGATTGCCGCAACAAAAAATCAACGAAAAATTACCAATCTCCAGTTCAGGAAACTCCAGAAAGTGGAGACATTCAACAAGAAAATTGAAAACGGTAATATGCCCATGCAGTGGGGAGAGCCGGTTTCTATTTATGACTCCGCCAGCGTTCAACTGACCGTTGAGAAGCTTAATACGTACATGTTCAACCATGGATTCTTTTTAGGGAAAACAACAGCTGACGTCAAAGAATCAAAGAAAAAAGTAACTGTTAACTATTTGTTGTCCCCCGGACAACCATTCCTCTACGACACTATTTTTTACCAGATATCAGACAGTGCGGTAATTCGGTTGTTGCGACAATACGAGCCACTTAGAAAAATAAAAATTGGCGATCGTTATAATCAAAAAACACTCAGCGATGAACGCGACCGGATTGACTTGTTGCTAAAGGATCACGGTTACTATGATTTCAGCAAGCAGTACATCGATTTTCAGGTAGACACGACTTACAAACACAGACATGCTATTGCCTTGCAGATTTCCATCTCCGATCCCGCTACGCGCGAATCGCATAAAGTATTTCAAATCGACTCTGTCTCCTTTACTACCGATGCAGGGGTGAAAAAGGATTCGTTGAAACGAAAAACGAAATTCTACAAAGACATACGATACAAATACTTTATCGATCAATACAGCAAAAAACTGCTTACACAGCGTGTCTTTATTCACCGCGATAGTTTGTATAGCCGATCGAATACACTTGCCACGCAGCGACAATTGGCCAACCTTGATATTTTCAAGTTTGTCAACATCAACTACGATACTTCGGGTGGAAAATTCATCGCGAATATTTTTACCAGTCCGTTGGATCGCTATGCCTGGACGAACGAAGCCGGTGTGACAGTGACACAAGGATTTCCGGGCCCCTACTACAGCTTGAGCTTTAAAAAGCGCAACATCTTTCAAGGACTGGAGATATTTGAACTGAATGGACGCTTTGGCTTTGAAGGTGTGGCTTCTGCTACACAGGTAGGTAACATTTACAAAAGCACAGAGGCCACTATCAACGCTTCGGTAACATTTCCTCAATTTTTGCTCCCCATCGGTCGCCTTCGTGAAGGTCTTGGCAGGCTCAATCCTAAGACAAGGCTGCTCACAGGCTTTACGTATACAGACCGACCAGAATACAAGCGATCAAACGTGACGGTATCAAATACCTACACGTGGGAAAACAAGCGAACTGCTCTTTACTCTCTTACACTTACTAACTTACAAATCATTCAATCAACACTTGACCCAAGTTTTAGAAATCTGTTAGATACACTTCAACTGCTGCAAGGAAATAACCTGATCAACTCTTTTAGACCATCACTGGTGAGCTCAATGATTTTTTCGTGGACATGGAACCCCAACAACTACGGCAACACCGAAAAGAGTTCTTACTTCTTACGCGTGCAGGCCGAAAGTGGTGGCACGCTTTTCAACTTCTACACACCTACCATTGCCGTACAAAACGGACTGGAGATATATAAGTATTTGCGTATAGGAGTGGATTTTCGCAAGAACCAGGTCATCAATAAAGACCGGTCAATTGCTTATCGGATAAATACAGGAGCAGCATACTCCTACGGTGGCAACAATGCTCTTCCTTATGAAAAGTATTGGTTCGTGGGTGGTAGTAACAGTGTGCGAGCCTGGCGCCCGAGACGTTTGGGTATCGGGTCACTTCCACCCTCCCTCAGCACGAACCCAGCAGCTAATGGATTGTTTGACTATCGCTATGAGCGGCCCGGCCAGATCTTGCTAGAAGCGAGCATAGAGTGGCGTCAAAAACTATTTGGCTTTGTTGATGGAGCTATCTTCATTGATGCAGGCAATGTTTGGTCGTTTGAAGAAGGGAAGACACCGACTCCGAGTGAAACCGTCCCGGATTGGGCCTCACAATCCAATATTAAATTTTCACTGGATCGGTTTTACAAAGAAATTGGTGTTGGTACAGGTTTTGGGCTTCGGTTTGACTTCACCTTCCTCATCTTACGACTGGATATAGGTATCAAGGCATATGATCCCGGTAGGAAAGAAGGCGAGCGGTTTGTGTTAGATAAATTGAGTTTCACCAAGCCTTATGGCACTGATCGAGAGCCGGTGATTTGGAATGTGGGTATTGGATATCCGTTTTAGAAGGCGAACAACTTTTCCAGTTCGCGAGTTACTTTCTCGGCATTTGGTAGCATCATCTTCTCCAAGTCTACATTGAGTGGCACAGCTGGCAGGTTTGCAGCACCGAGTGTCCAGACAGGTGCATCGAGGTATGAGAAATACTCTTTGGAGATTCGTCCGGCAAGGGACTCTGCGAATGAATTAAGTAGCGGTTCTTCTGTTAATACAAATGCCCGACCGTGTCGCTGCACGGATTCCGCTATTGTTTGCCAATCAAGGGGATTGAGTGAACGCAAGTCGATGATCTCAATCCGGCCGGAGAAATTTTTCGCAGCTTCCTTGGCCCAATACACACCCATGCCGTAGGTTATGATTACTGCTGTTTCACCTGCCTCAATTTTGGCCTCGACCGCATGCTGCACTACATTGGATTTACCCAGCGGTATTATATACTCTTCGTCAGGTTCAATGGTTTTTGCCTCTAGCGTGCCAGGCACTTTGCTCCAGTACAGACCTTTGTGCTCCAACAGCACTACCGGGTTGGGGTCATAGAAAGAAGCTTTAAGCAATCCTTTCATGTCAGCTGCATTGGAAGGATACACAACTTTAATACCCCGGATAGTCAATAACGTAGATTCAATGCTCCCGGAATGATACGGTCCGCCACCTCCATATGCACCGATTGGAACACGGATGAGCGACTGTATTGGAAATTTTCCTTTTGTGAGGTAACAACTCTTGGAAAGCTCTTCTACCAACTGGTTTATGCCCGGCCAGATGTAATCGGCAAACTGAATCTCTACAATCGGCTTCGCACCCACGGCCGACATGCCGGCTGTAGAACCAACAATGTATGCTTCCTGAATAGGTGTGTTGAAGACACGCGCATCGCCATATTTTTGCGCAAGCGTGGCTGCCTCGCGAAACACACCACCTAACCGCCTGCCCACATCCTGCCCGTAGAACAATGCCTCCGGATGTTTCTTCAAAATTTCTTCTACTGCATGCAGGGCCGCATCAACCATCACCACTTTCTCTCCGTTGGCCGGTGTTCGTTCTCCTCGTTCCTCCGTGATGGGTGTCGGAGCAAATTCATGAGAGTTAAAATCATCTGTATCCGGATCTGGCGAGGCCAATGCTCGCTCATAATCACTCTTGACACGCTGAGCAGCTTTGTCTTGAATCTGCTGAAGGTCTGATTTCAAAAAGCCCTCTACATGAAGAAAGTGCTCAAGCTTACCGATAGGGTCGTCCTTTTGCTGCACCTCCAGGTCTTCTCCTCTATACCATTCTTTTCGTACACCCGATGTATGATGCCCAAGCAAAGGGCAACGTGCATGAACCAAAATTGGCAATCGCTTTTCGCGAACAAATTCAATGGCCTTCTTGATACCTGAGAAACTCTTAACAAAATCGGAGCCATCCACACGCATGCGTTCCAATCCCTTGAATCCTGCCGCATATTCATAGGCATCCATCGTGCGCATCTCTTCACCTGTGGCTGAAATACCCCAGTTATTATCTTGTATCAAATAAACGATAGGCAGTTTTTTCAGCACGGCCATTTGGAAGGCCTCGGCCACTTCGCCTTCAGTCACTGATCCATCTCCCAATGAGCAAAGTACAATGGAGCGATTTCCGTTGAGCAATCCTTGCGATTCCAAATAAGCAATTCCATGAGCCATACCCGTGGCGGGAATAGCCTGCATGCCCGTGGCAGAACTTTGATGAGGAATAATGGGAAAACCCTCGCGCTTCAGCGAAGGATGACCGTAATACGACCGGCCACCCGAAAACGGATCATCGCGCTTGGCCATCAACTGAAGCATTAACTCGTATGGGGTGAGTCCCATACCCAGCAACATCGATTCATCGCGATAATAGGGAGCTGCGTAGTCGTGAGGAGTTAGTTGAAGCCCTGCTGCCAATTGGATGGCCTCATGCCCCCGGGAAGTACTATGTACATATTTACTGCAGATCTCTCGGTTTTCTTCGTAGGTCTCAGCCATTCGCCTTGCCACGCACATCAGCTCATAGCCTCTCAGCAGTGTAGGGCGGGAGATATCGTCTAAGTTCTTTGATTCGGAGACTGTCTGCGGCATATAATCAATAACAAAAGATGCAAAGATAAAGATTGACGATTATATCAATTTAGTATAGTATAAATACTCAACGTAGCGGCAATAGTAATTTCTCCACCCCTATGGTTGTTGCACACTTAAAATGACCCTTCGGACAGGCCTTAGAGCCATGCAATCCACATGGGCGGCAATCTAATTTTTCTTCTGTCTCTACCACAAATGATTTGTCTGACAGCGGGCCAAATCCGAAAGTTGGAATAGTGGAGCAATAGACGGCCGTGACTGGGGCATTCATAGCAGAAGCCAAGTGCAAAGGCGCGGAGTCATTCACATAGTTCATTTTCGCATCTCTCATCAGGGCTGCTGACTCGAGTAACGACAGCTTTCCTGCCAGATTACTAATCTTCTTTGACGAGCAATTCGAAATTATTTCCTCGCACAAGTTGGCATCCTTAGATCCTCCCAACAGAAAAACAGAAAGATCGCCCGGGATGCTTTGTATAAAATCAATC
>JAIENH010000344.1 GCA_019751475.1 Cyclobacteriaceae bacterium | reverse complement strand
GTGCCGGAGGTGATCGTAGCCAACCACATGGGTCTGCCTTGCTGTGCTGTTTCCGTACTGACGGACGACTGCGATCCTGATAACCTAAAGTCGGCCGTGATCTCAGAGATAATCGAAATTGCCGGGAAGGCGGAGGCAAAGCTTACGGAGCTATATGTGGAATTGATTGCGAAGCTGTAAAACCTCTATCAAAGACTTAGAAAGAGAATGTTTGATTGAGCACATGGGAGTGCAATTGGTGATGAGATTCTTTTTGACTTACGTATTGACCTTTGTTTAGTAAAAATCCATTCGCCTTTTTTGTTTCTGGATCTACTGTCCAATACTCAGTCACGCCAAATTTTTCATAGAGATTTTTCTTCTTGATAGAATCATAGTTTCTGTTGCCCGGAGAGAGAACCTCAATTATCAAGTCAGGTACACCGGTCAAACCCTTTCTATCAATTATTAATGGATTATCTCTTGAAACAAATAGTATATCCGGCTGAACAACATTTGAGTTTTCATCCAGGTAAAGATCAAGTGGTGCTATGAAAACTTTGCCAAGTTCATTATTTCTTACGAATACATTTATATCTGTAAAGAGATTGCCTGAAGCTTCTTGGTGAAAAGGTGTTGGGGAGGGTGCCATATACAACTGGTTTTCAATCACTTCTGCCAACGTACCCTCTGGAAGCATCCGGAATACTTCAAAAGCGGTGCGAGGAGGCTTAATGAAATCGGTTTGCATATAGTAAATCTACGAAAAGCCCTTTGTTTTTCACATACCCGCATGAGTTTGCCTTTTGGCAACAACTCTCAGCGATATTTGACTGCAACCCATTCAATCTTTTTGACGTCTAATGGGCAAACCCATTAATCATGAAATTCTTTACGCTGTTCCTTGCCGCCCTGCTGGTCTCTCAATTAGGCCTATCACAAACCAAAGAAGGTGATTTTCACCTGGACAAAGATTTTAAAATAAGCGCAAACGGTACGTTGACCCTGAATTGTTCGGATGCCCGCGTCACGATCAAGGGTTCTTCGCGCACCACAGCCCACGTGAAAATTGATCGTGACGTGGAGTCGAAAGGACTTTTCTTCGGCCATCGCGAGTTCGCGGTCGACATTGATGAAAATGGTGGGGACTTGTCCATTCGCGAGCGGTCGAACGGAACGGTAAGCATGGTGGGTTATTACAATGTGAAATACACAATTCTTATTGAAGTTCCCGAAGGAATCAACCTGGAGGTGCGGGGCGATGATGGTAACTATTCACTTACTTCCATTCATGGTGCTATTGATATGCGCCTGGATGATGCCGATCTTGACTTGATTGGCTGTAAAGGAAATAACTTCAAGTTTCGGTTAGATGACGGTGATATTCATATGGATCAGGGTGCCGGCCGGTTGGAGATAGATGCGGATGATGCGGACATCGATATACGTCATGCAGGTTTTACAGAAGTAATTGCCGATGTGGACGATGGGGATATTCTTATTCAAACATCCATCGTTGGCAACGGCCATTACTTAATTGATGCTCAGGACGGATTAATTTCTTTTACAGTACTGGGTGGTGGCGGCACATTTGAAGTGCGCCACGATGATGCGCGCGTAACCGCGGAAGGTGGATTCAAAGTAGTTGAAAAAACAGAGAACCACAGTCAATTCACATTTGGAGATGGCAGTGCTCGCGTAGACCTTCGTGCCGATGACGCTCGTGTGCGGCTTATCGGAAATCAATAATACTTATACATCACAAATCCCGATCGCTATGCGAAGGGACGCCAGCTTGTCGGGTTTGGCCGGAATAAACTCCTGTGCCACATATCCTTTGAAGCCCGTGGCCACAATGGCGCGCATGATGGCTGGATAGTATAGCTCCTGAGACTCATCGATTTCATTTCTGCCGGGCACACCCCCCGTGTGATAATGGGAAATGTAGGATGAATACTTTTTGATGGTGGCAATCACATCGCCTTCCATGATTTGCATGTGATAAATATCATACAGCAGTTTGAAATTGATAGAACCAAGTTTATCGCACAGCTTCACACCCCAGGGTGTGTGATCACACTGGTAGTCTTTATGATCAACTTTGCTGTTGAGCAGCTCCATGCTCACTGTCATATTGTATTTGGCAGCGACTTTTAAAACAGGTTCCAGGCCCCTTGCACAATTTTCCAGTCCCTGCTCTGCACTTAGGCCGTTGGCGTTGCCGCTGAAGCAGATTACGTTTTTCAACCCGGCATCAGCTGCTTTGGGTATGTTGGCCGTATATTCTTTCAGCAGCTTTTCGTGGAGAGACAGGTCGTTGAATCCTTTTTCTAGTCCTGATTCATGAGCGTACGCCATGGCGCAAGTCAGTCCGTATTTGGCTGCCGTGGCCCACTGGCTTGAGTTTAGCAGGTCAATGGACTTGATGCCCATGGCCTTGGATGCCGCGCACAGTTGGTCAAGTGGTATACTGTTGTAGCACCATTGGCAAACGGAGTGATTGATGTTTCCTTTGAGTGGCGCAAATGACATGGCGCTGGTAAAGTCAGGAATGGTCACGGCCGCAGCACCTGCCGCCATGGTTTTGAGGGCTTGTTGACGATTCATATTTTTTAGTGGAATTATTTTTCATTTCGATACACCACACCATCTTTCATCACGAACTGTACTTTTCTCAATTCAGAAATATTTTTTGAGGGATCGCCTCGCACGGCCATCAGGTCGGCCTTCAGCCCTGGGCGTATGGCCCCGATTTCATTTTCCATGTGCAGCGCTTTTGCATTGACGGTTGTGGCGGCTTTCATAATATCCAGCGGTTTCATGCCTCCATATTCAGCCATCAACTCCATTTCATACACATTTTCACCATGAGGAAATACACCCACATCAGCGCCTTCGCCTATGGTCACGCCTGCCTCCACCGCAATGCGGAAACTTTTCTTTTTGTTTTTCACAGCAAGTGGTTCTTCTTCTTTTCCTTTCTTCCACCCATTGCGATACTGCTGTATGGCATCAATGGCCGCCAGTGTAGGAAAGAATGTGATGTTGTGTTCTTTCATCAACTGGGCGATTTCTTCATCCAGAAAATCTCCGTGCTCGATGGTCTCCGCCCCGGCCAGGATGGCGCGTCTCATCGCCTCTTTGCTCTTGGCATGGCACACTAAGTAGCGACCACTGCTTCGCGCTACTTCGTTCACCAGCTTTAATTCTTCCAATGTAAAGGATGGTTGATCTTCTCCCTTTATTCCCCAGCGATAATCAGCATACACTTTTATAAAGTCTGCGCCTTTACCAATCTGATCACGCACTACCCGAATCAAATCATTGCCATCGGCAGGCTCGGCACCGAGCATTATCTCCATGTCGGTGTCATATCCTTTCGGCCCGTACGACCCAGTAGATACGATGGCGCGACCAGCAACAATCATCCGTGGCCCCGGAATAATTCCTTCATTGATAGCTCGCTTCAATGCTACATCTGAATAGCCGGCCCCTTCGGTGCCAAGATCGCGCACGGTGGTGAAGCCGGCCATCAGTGTATTCTTGGCATGCACGGTGGCGCGTGCCGTGCGATAGGAGTCTGATTCTTTCAATACCTGTGTATCCCAGTCGGTGATGTTGTATGGATACAAAAGCAAATGTGAGTGGCCTTCAATGAGGCCGGGTAGTAATGTGGCACCCGGCATGGCAATGGTCTGCGTGTCCTTACCTGCTTTGACGGATGAAGCCGGACCTGCCGCTGCGATCTTATCATTTTCTACCAGCACTACCCATCCATCGTGCATTTCTTTTCCATCAAAGACGCGATCGGGTTGCAATAAATACGTACCGGACTTTTGTGCCCAAGCACCAATCGAAATACAAAGGAGAAACAGGATACGTTTCATGGATAGGAGGTTAGTAGATAGAGATTGGAAGGTAAAAGAATTTTTTCGACATGGCAAGACATGCCCATATCGTCTGGTTAATACAAAAGCTGTTTGAAGCTGAATGCCTCAGAGGCCACAAATCTGGCCGACTTTCAGTATGTAACTAATCCTTAAAATTCTCCGCCTGCTCAAGGATGCTGCCGGTGAGGCTCATCAAATCGGTGTAGACATCAATGAGGCTGAATACAGCCTCCAGGTTAGCAAGTGACGCATTCAGATAGTTAAGTTGAATAAGGCGTAACTCAATCGCATTGATATAACCTACTCGATAGCGCTCTTCCGCCAGGGTAAGATTAAGCTCTGCTGCTCGTTGATTTGTCTTGGCGATGTTTACGATCTGCTTACGTTGCTCATACAAGTCGAAGGAAGACTGCAAGTCGCGCTGCAGCAACAGCTTTAGTCTGTCGGTGTTGAGTTGGCCAATGATCTCATTTTTGCGGGCGTTCTCAATGCTGCGTTTGATCTGTCCACCATTGAATAATGTCCATCGAAGGGAAAGATTGGCGTAGCCTCCGTACGAATTACCGGCCACAGTGCGGTATTCAGGCGCAAACGTAGTGTTGATCACCGGCTGGGTAAGGTCATCGTTCAGATAACCTACGGTGTTTTTCACCGGTGTGCCGTTTTCGGTGGGCCGGAATCGGGCGTTAAGCCAATCGAGACTACCCTGACCACCGACATTGAGGTTGAGCGATGGGTAGAGATTGGTTTGGGCCAACTGCGTATTGGTGTGGAGGATGGACTGCGTGATGTACTGATTCTTCAGCGTGAAGTTGCTGCTGGTCATTTTCTGTTCCAGATCTTCAAACACAAAATTGGGAGCATTGAATTTGAGTGGGTCAGGAAATGCGTATGTCTTGTCGATACGTTCGTTGATCAACACGTTGAGATTGCGCACAGAATTTCTCAAATTCAATTGCTGCAAAACGTAGTTGCCAGAGTCGGTAAGAAAATTACTTTCTTCCTGGAGTACATCAAACGTGATGGCGCTGCCAACGCTCTTTTTGAGTTTCACCTGTTCATAGCGCGTCTTGGAGAGGTCAAGTAATTTTTTTCGCACTTCAAGGCGTTCTTTCTCCAGCAGTACTAAGCTGTATCCTAAGATGATACTTTGAAGTGTGTTCTGCACTACAATAGCAGCATTGCCTTCGGATTGTTTTTCGAGTCTGTCGAGCTGCGTTTTGGTGATGCTGACGCTAAATCCATCAAACAGTACCCAGCCAATATCCAACTGACCCGGGGCACTGTGGGCACGGTTTCTTCCCGCGACAGCGAAAGGGTTGGCCGGCAACCGCTCAACAATACTGTTGGTGCTGTTGAGTAATAAGTTAATGGTAGGAAATCGACCAGCCTGGCCCGCGGTGTTATTGTTTTTGGCAATTTCAACGAGGGAGTTCTGTATTTGAATGTCAAAATTGTTTTTTAGCCCCTGCTCAATAGCCTGCTGAAGCGTGAGCGGCTCTTGCGCAAACAAGGCCAACGGCATCAGAAAGACAATCCACTTCACTAGTCTCATAAATGGTAAGGAAAAGAAATACAAAATTAGCGTGCTTATCGGCTTGCCGCTAAGAAGTTGTGCGAGAGGTAAATATTTGATGTTAGTGCCCGGCTGCTGATTCTACCGACTCGCGCAAGCTGATCCAAAAGTTGTTATATCCTTCGCCCACTCGTATTTGCAGGTTTCCGATCGCGAGCATTTCCAGGATGGCCAAGAAATTAAAAATCAGTGCTACCCGGGTAGGGTTGATCTCCAGCATTTCTGTAAATGACAATTGCGACTTTCGTGTAAGCTCGTTCATGATAAACTCTTTTTGCCCCTCTACGGTATAAGGATATTGCACCACTTGATGTACCGGGCGATTTTTTTCCTCATCGTAGCGCTTCATCACCTTTTCAAATACCTGCATGAGCTTATACAGGTCTACGTCTTGCAACTCTGCCTCCACGTTTACACTGGCCGCCAGTGATTTCAGTTCTTTTAAAATATTGCCTCGCTTCTCTTTTTGAAGTTCTTCTTCTTCCATTTTCTGGAAGGACTCAATCACCGACTTGTACTTTTTATACTCCAGCAAGTGCTTCACCAATTCCTCGCGCGGGTCAATCTCATTGCCGGCCTCATCCAGTTGCGGGCGCGGCAGCAGCATTTTTGATTTGATCCGCATGAGCGTGGCAGCTACCAATATAAACTCGCTGGCCAACTCTACGTTCATGTTCTCCAAGTGGTGGAGGTAGTCCAGGAAATCGTGGGTGATTTTAGAGATAGGAATGTCATAGATGTCCAACTCATCGCGCTCAATAAAGAACAGCAATAAATCGAATGGCCCTTTAAAGAGCGGCAGCTTTACTTCAAAATTTTCCTGGGTCATAAGGGCGCAAAAATATTCAAATAGATGGACAAAACCGGGATCGGAAGCAATTGCGTAAATTTGCTGCCCAAAACCTTTTAATTCGACCCTAAACACTTACCTTAAATCCGCGTTTTCTACACTGCGTCTTCAAAAGCCATGCTCATCACACCCGGTAAACTGCTTTCACAGATCAATGGCCCGGCTGACCTAAAAAAATTAGATCAGGCGCAGTTGGTACAGCTATGCCAGGAGCTACGCCAGTTTATCATTGATAATGTATCCATTTATGGGGGGCATTTTGGGGCCAGCCTGGGTGTAGCCGAACTAACCGTGGCGCTGCATTATGTATTTAATGCACCGTATGATCAGATTGTGTGGGATGTAGGCCACCAGGCGTACGGACACAAGATCCTGACAGGTCGCAGAGATATTTTTCACACCAACCGGCTGTACGGTGGCATTTCCGGTTTCCCGAAAAGGAAAGAAAGCGAGTATGACACCTTTGGCGTAGGCCACTCCTCTACATCTGTATCGGCTGCTTTGGGAATGGCGGTTGCTTCTAAGTACCTGAAGATTGAAGACAAACAGCATGTAGCCATTATTGGTGACGGGGCCCTCACAGGCGGCATTGCCTTTGAAGGGTTAAATCATGCGGGCGTGTCAGACACTAATCTGATTATCATTCTTAATGATAACTGCATGTCTATCGACCCCAATGTGGGGGCTTTGAAAGATTATCTTACAGACATCACTACTTCCAAGACATACAATCGCCTCAAGGACGATGTATGGAATTTACTGGGCAAGCTTTCTCATTTTGGCAAGAATGCCCAGGAGATTGTTTCCAAAGTTGACACGGCCCTCAAGTCGGCATTGTTGAGTCAAAGTAATTTATTCGAGTCACTTAACCTCCGCTACTTTGGCCCTGTGGATGGCCATGATGTGGATCATCTTGTAGCTGTGCTCAATGACCTGAAGAGTATCAAGGGACCTAAAATTCTTCATTGCATAACGGTAAAAGGAAAGGGGTATGCTCCAGCAGAGACGGGTAACAAAACCACCTGGCATGCGCCTGGCACCTTTGATAAAATCACGGGTGAGATACATAAGAAAGTGCATGACAAACCTCAGGCCCCAAAGTATCAGGATGTGTTTGGGCATACATTGGTAGAGCTTGCCAAAGCCAACGATAAGATTGTAGGCATCACACCTGCCATGCCTTCGGGCTCTTCTATGAATATCATGATGCGAGAAATGCCCGACCGCGCTTTTGATGTGGGCATTGCAGAGCAGCATGCCGTGACATTTTCAGCCGGACTTGCCACGCAGGGCTTGGTACCTTTTTGCAATATTTATAGCTCATTCATGCAGCGTGCCTACGATCAGGTGGTGCACGATGTATGTATACAAGATTTGCCTGTTAACTTCTGTCTTGATCGGGCCGGCTTTGCCGGGGCGGATGGACCTACGCACCACGGAGCGTATGATATCGCTTACTTCCGTTGTCTTCCCAACATGATTGTGTCGGCACCGATGAATGAGTCTGAACTGCGCAACCTGATGTTCACAGCCCAACTGCCGCGAAAGGGCGGAGCATTTTCGATCCGCTATCCACGCGGTCAGGGTGTGATGCCGCAATGGAGAACACCGTTTGAAAAAATTGAAATTGGCACGGGCCGAAAACTTCGCGATGGTGAAGAACTGGCGTTGCTTACCATCGGCCACATTGGTAATTATGCTGTGGAGGTTTGTGATGCCTTAGAACAGCAAGGCATTCGCGTAGCACATTTTGATATGCGATTTGTGAAGCCGCTGGATGAGCGCCTGCTGCATGAAGTATTTTCCAATTACAAAAAGATCATCACAGTAGAAGACGGCTGCGTGCAGGGCGGGTTAGGAAGTGCCGTACTTGAATTCATGGCAGACCATCGCTACGCTGCAGAAGTAAAGCGTCTCGGTATTCCTGATAGCGTGATTGAACATGGCGAACAACTGGAGCTTCATAACGACTGTGGATTCGGACCGGCCGGTATTGAGAAAGCTATTTTGCTGATGCTGGAACCTGCCACGCGCATGGCTTAAATGACATCCTTGTATTTTCGAGAGTGGGGCAGTGGAAGACCCCTCGTATTTATCCACGGATTTTGTGAGACAAGCGAAGTGTGGCAAGAATTTGTGCCCCCGCTATCAAAAGAGTTTCGTGTCATTGCTATTGACTTGCCAGGATTCGGAAATTCTCCGTTGATACCCGCGCCTTTTTCAATTGATCAGGTAGCCGATCAGGTTTACAAGTGGCTGCAAGAGAATAAAATCGAACGGCCTATCGTGATCGGTCATTCGCTGGGAGGTTATGTTACCTTATCGTTAGCGGCTCGTTACGAAAATTTAATAGAGGGCTTAGTGTTGTTTCATTCCACCACCTTCCCGGACACGGAAGAAAAAAAGCAAAACCGGAATAAGGTCATTGAGTTTGTAACCAAGAATGGCGTGGCCCCCTTTGTTGACACCTTCGTTCCAGGGCTCTTTTTTGATAAAGAACATTCAGCGATTTCAACAGTTTATAGCATTGCTATCCAAACTAAAAAGGAGACTATCACCGCCTACCTGGCTGCCATGCGCGATCGCCCCGACCGATCAGACGTGTTGGAAAAAAGTGTGTACCCGGCATTAGTAATAGCCGGGGCGGAGGACACATTAATACCAGCCGAAGCCAACGGAAAAATGGACAAAATGGGGCAAAAAGCGGAATTTCATAGTCTAGAAAATACAGGGCATATGGGCTTTTTTGAGGCCAAAGAGGTTACCCGGCAGATCGTTTTGCAATTCAGTAAGCGAGTATTTTTCGATAAATAGATTTAATTTTCGCGGGTATTGGAATTTTTGAGCGAATCACGCTAAATTGGTGATTCAATTGAAATTGGGAGTAATTCACTTACTTTTTATATTTGCTTTGATTACTAAACTGAAAACTGATAAACACCATGGTTGAAAGCCCTTACGCATCTTGGAATGACATGGCCCACAACATCGCTTACGCCTGCTGGGCGGCAGCTATTTTAGTTGTACTGGGCTATATTGTGAAACTTGCGACCATTCCTGACAACAAGGACAAGTACGACTTCATCAATCGTCATGAAGTGAATTTCTTGTGGTACGCCAGCCTTATTCTTATCACGGGCACTTGTTTCTACTTTAATGGTAATATCTACGAGCTCAATACCCTGTGGATTTTTGTAAGAGTGTTTGTTACTGTTTCCTTGGGCATGATTGCGGCACTTATCATCCAAAACCTGCTGAAGTTTTACTATCCTTTCTTCATTGAAAAGCGCCTGAAAGTATTGCGCTACAAGCCACGGATTTCTCCTAAAACTGGCAAGCCGATGAAGTTGCTAAGCGAAGAGGAAGAAGATGCTCACTTAGATGAGGGTATGCAAGCTGAAGAAAATGTTTACTCCGTTGACTACGATGTATGGAAAGACGAGGAGACTGGCTTCATTAAAATTGAAAAATACGCGGGTCACCTGCACGCTATCCAGTGCCCTGAGTGCAACTACCAAACTTTTAAAGTACTGCGTGAGGAGATTATCCGCCAGCCAACGGAGACGGAAGAAGGCGAGTTGTTGAAGCACTACCAGTGCAGCTACTGCGGCTACAAGGCACGCAAGACCGTAGCCCTGAAAGTGCAAACAAAAATACCTACAGCTGCTACTGCTTAAAATTGTTTTACAATATTGAATAGAAACCCCGCGAGTCGGGGTTTTTTATTTTAAAGTGTATCGGGTAGTTTTATCTGGTCAACGTAGAAATTCATCCGCGAATGACGCACATCCAGCGGGATGATTTTTTCGATCAGATCTTTTTTGTGATTGTAAAAAACCTCTAAGTAGAAATTTCCGAGCAGGTATAAGTTTACTTTATATCCGTAGTAGCGGATGCTCATCACGCATGAGCCGTGTTCATAGAGCAGCACGATCTGCCGGTCAAGTGATTGGCCCCGGAAGTCTTTCCACGATATCATGAAATAAATTTACTACAAAGTATTTCATGCGCCAATGAAATCACATTCTTAATAAAATCATCACGCAAGTCGGGTGCTGCCCGTTCTTGAGCGTTGATACTTACGATAAATTCTTTTGAAAGAAAGAGAGAGTTCGCTCCCACGCCAACTTGGCAGCAGCCTCGTTGTAGCGAGTGGGGGCGGTGTCATTGTGAAAGGCATGCTGTGCGCCTTCATACTGATAAAGCTCGTAGCGCGTGCCGGCTTTCTTCAATGCTTCTTCGTAGGCACCGATACCGGCATTGATTCGTTCGTCCATGCCGGCATAGTGAAGTTGCACAGCACTTTTTATTTTGGGTACATCGGCAGGCTCTGGCTGACGACCGTAGAATGAAACGGCTGCGCGCAAATCAGTCACGTTCACGGCTAACTGATTGACCAATCCGCCACCCCAGCAAAACCCGACTGCCCCGAATTTTCCGTTGCAGTCCTTTCTTGTTTTCAAATAGTCAAATCCTTTTATGAAGTTGTTGAGATTCTTTGCTGCATCCAGTTGCTGAAATAGGGCTCGTGCCTGATCAGCATCGGCTGGTGTGCCACCTTGTGGCGAAAGCGCATCAGGAGCAAGGGCCAAGTATCCTGCCAGTGCTACCCTGCGGGTCACATCTTCAATGTGCGGGTTGAGTCCCCGGTTTTCGTGAATCACCATCACCGCAGCATATTTGCCATCACCTTTCGGGCGGGCGAGGTAGCCTTTCATCTCAGCGCCATCACCAGCATACGTTATTCGTTCCGTCAGCACCTTGTCATCTTGTATGGTGGCAGCGGAGGCATAGTTTACTTCCAGCAAAGACAGAGCCGCAATCGCAGCGGCTGTACTCCCGGTGAGTCGGGTAAGTCTTTTCATAAACACTTCACGGCTCAATGGCTTGTGCGTGTATTCGTCAAAGAGGTTGATGATTTGCTGATCCATATTTTTTATTTCGAGATTAGTCAGAAACCCCGGCAACAGAAAGAGGTTTTACACCAGGGGAAAGGAAAATTGACTTTTTGTAAATTAAGACGGGCTCTCTACCTTTGCTGTCCCAAAACGGTGAATGTAGTTCAGTTGGTTAGAACGCCAGATTGTGATTCTGGAGGTCGCGGGTTCGAGTCCCGTCTTTCACCCTAAAAGCCCCAATATTTGGGGCTTTTTTTAGCATGCCATTCTTCGTTTACATTCTTCAATCCGAGGTTGACGGTTCGTTTTACATTGGTCAGACCAACAATCTTGATGATCGACTGAAAAGACACAACACGGGATTGGAAAAATACAGTCGTACTAAAAGACCCTGGAAAATTTTTTGGAGCTTTCAGGTGGAATCCAGAGCGGAGGCCATGAAACTTGAACGTAAGCTTAAGAATTTCAAATCTCGAAAACGTATTAGTGAGTTTGTAGCAAAAACTACATCGCGGTAATTCGAGTGCCGTACCGACAGAGTCGGTACGAGCATGCTCGTGCCGTAGGCACGGCATCCCGTCTTTCACCCTAAAAGCCCCAATATTTGGGGCTTTTTTTAGCATGCCATTCTTCGTTTACATTCTTCAATCCGAGGTTGACGGTTCGTTTTACATTGGTCAGACCAACAATCTTGATGATCGACTGAAAAGACACAACACGGGATTGGAAAAATACAGTCGTACTAAAAGACCCTGGAAAATTTTTTGGAGCTTTCAGGTGGAATCCAGAGCGGAGGCCATGAAACTTGAGCGTAAGATCAAGAATTTCAAATCTCGAAAACGTATTAGTGAGTTTGTAGCAAAAACTACATCGCGGTAAATCGAGTGCCGTACCGACAAAGGTCGGTACGAGCATGCTCGCGCCGTAGGCACGGCATCCCGTCTTTCACCCTAAAAGCCCCGGTATTGGGGGCTTTTTTTAGGATGTCATTCTTTATTTACATTCTTCAATCTGAGATTGACGGTTCGTTTTACATCGGTCAAACCAACAATCTTGACGATAGGCTGAAAAGGCATAATGCGGGGTTGGAAAGATACAGTCGTACTAAAAGACCCTGGAAAATTTTTTGGAGTAGTCAAGTAGAATCCAGAGCGGAGGCTATGAAACTTGAACGTAAGCTTAAGAATTTCAAATCGCGCAAACGCATTATTGAATTTGTGTTAAAAGCTACATCGCGGTAATTCGAGTGCCGTACCGACAGAGTCGGTACGAGCATGCACGTGCCACAGGCACGGCATCCCGTCTTTCACCCAAAAAAACCTCTTGAAAGAGGTTTTTTTGTTAATGCCTATGCGTGCCTGAACGCTAACCTGTGCCCGACTTTCTGGTCGTGCAACGTGCCATTTTCATACGCCAGGTGACCCGAGATAAATGTATGTGTGATGCTTGACTGAAATGTTTGTCCCTCGAAAGGCGACCATCCACACTTGGCCAGTATGTTTTTCTTCTCCACTTTCCAGGGATTGTTTAAATCCACCAGCACCAAATCTGCAAAGCACCCTTCACGAATAAAGCCGCGATCCTGTATGCGAAAGAGAATAGCCGGATGATGTGCCATCTTTTGTACGATTTTCTCCAGCGTGATTTTACCCTGATGAAAAAACTCCAGCATGGCCACCACGCTGTGTTGCACCAACGGCCCGCCTGAAGGAGCCTGGAAGTAAGTGTTCTGCTTTTCTTCCAAGGTATGAGGAGCATGGTCTGTTGCGATTACATCAATGCGATCGTCCAACAGGGCCTTGAATATTTCTGCTTGATCGTGTGCAGTTTTAATGGCCGGGTTCCATTTTATTTTGGCTCCAAGCATTTGGTAAGCCTGATCGTTGAACCACAAGTGATGAATGCACGCCTCAGACGTTATTTTCTTTTGCTCCAGTGGCAGCGTATTATCAAACAAGTGTGTCTCCTTGGCAGTTGAGATGTGGAGAATGTGCAGGCGTGTGCCGTGTTTCTGAGCCAATCCTCTGGCAAATGAGGACGATAAAAAGCAGGCTTCTTCACTGCGGATCACCGGATGAAATGCCATAGGCACTTCCTCACCATACTTCTTCTTGGCGTCCTCCAGGTTTTTTCGGATGGTGGGTTCGTGCTCGCAGTGTGTAGCGATCAATCCCGGAAAACGGGAGAAAATATTTTCCAACACAGCCGGATCGTCCACCAGCAAGTTGCCTGTGGAGGAGCCCATGAATATTTTTAGTCCGCATACCTTTCGCAAATCCGTCTTCATCACCTCTTCGGTGTTGTCATTGGAAGTGCCCATGAAGAATGAATAGTTGGCAAGCGAATCGCGCGAAGCGATGGAGTATTTTTGTTCCAGCAATTCTTGTGTGAAAACAGGCGGCACCGTATTGGGCATCTCCATAAACGAGGTGACACCACCGGCCACGGCTGCCCGCGACTCGGTGTAAACCGTAGCCTTGTGCGTTAGTCCGGGTTCACGAAAGTGTACCTGGTCATCAATGGCTCCTGGTATGAGCAGTTTTCCATTGGCATCCACCACGGAGGCTGTCTGATCCGAAAGGTGAGAACCGATTCGCTCGATTCGTTCATCACGGATCAAGACATCGCCTTCTATGACCTTGCCTTCGTTTACTATCTTCGCGTTGACAATCAGTGTTTTCATTCGCAACAAAGGTAACAACCATTCACGGTGCAAGCTTCAAATTCTTCCTGGGATCATCTAAAACTCAACCCACAATTGCTCAAAGGGGTGCAAGCGGCTGGTTTTGGGCCTCCTACCGAGATCCAGGAAAAGGTGATTCCCCTCGCGTTGGGTGGACAAGCCGTGATCGGCATAGCGCAGACTGGTACCGGCAAGACGGCCGCTTACCTGTTGCCTTTACTATGGAAAGTAAAGTTTGCACAGCCGGGAGGACCTCGCGGATTGATTGTAGCACCTACCAAAGAGCTGGTGGTGCAAATTGCAGAGCATGCGCAGGTGCTGGCTCAGTTTACTGACATTCGCACACTGGCGTTATACGGGGGCGTAGGCCCTAAGACCCAGATTGAAAAACTGCAGGCTGGTGTTGACCTCGTGGTGG
>JAIENH010000651.1 GCA_019751475.1 Cyclobacteriaceae bacterium | reverse complement strand
TCCGAGTCTATGTGCATTGCTTCAGTCGGCTTTAGCCGATACTAAACCCTTCGGCTTTTAGCCGAAGGTAGTTCAGTGAATGAACTGCCATTTTATTTCCCTCGGTATCTATGAACATTCCAAAATATCCCATCTCAGGGCTTATCTGGGTTTTAGTAACGACAACCTTTCCATTGTTTGCTTCAACTTTATCCAATACCGTTTGCAAATCGTTGCCGCCATTTAGGTAGGCGAGTACTCCATCTGTTGATGGCTTGTACCCTTCACCTTGTACGATAGCTCCTGAAACATTCGTTCCGTCAGTGGGGAAGAACGCCATTTTTGTTCCGAACATTTCGCTTTCCTTAATTTCCACACCAAGAATAGCCTTATAAAAAGATACTGCTCTTGTAAAGTCGGCTGCTGGAATTTCAAACCAATTGATTAAATTTTTCATGGCTATAATATTTTAAGTTAAGCAGTAAAATTGTGGTACTGCTCAAACTCAAAATTGTACAAATGCGACAGCTAATCTGCTCCATAAAAGAGGGACGACATTTTGAAATTATTGCCATAAAATTCTTTTGGCGTAAGCCCCGTAAATTCTTTAAAATCCCTGATGAAATGAGCTTGGTCGTAGTAGTCTCCTTTGTAAGCTAAACCAGTAAGGCTTGTAAAGTTTTTGCTTATCAACATTTTAAGTGTGGCTTGCAATCGTACTGTTTTTGAGAGTTGTTTTGGGCTTAGTCCAATAGTAGTGGAGAATTTCCGTTCCAATTGTCTTCGGTTGATGTTATTTAGTTTAGAAAGTTCTTGAACAGAAAGCTGCCCGTTAGCTGTTAAAATTGTTTCAATGGTTGATTTTATGATTTTGTCAATTGCTTCCACCGATGCCAAGCGGTTTAATAAAAATGTCTCTATAAGGTTTATTCTTTCAGATGTGGAAGTAGCATTTAATACCGACTGCTCAATTTTTAAACCATCTGTACCAAACAGTTTCTCCAATGAGACCGCTTTGTTTTCCATTTCTTTAATCGGGATAGTTGCAAACGGCAGAAAACCTTCTGGGTAAAAACGAACTGAAAAAATACCTGTCTCGCCTGTTGGTTCTATTTCAAGTGGTTTGGTTAATTGCCCAAAAACAAAACATCTGGGTTGAACAATGTCATTTCCGTCTGCTATGTATTGCTTGTATAAATCACCATAATGAAAAATCATTTCTATGCAGCCATCTGGAACTATGGTCTGTCGTTGAGGGCTTTCTTCCTTTGGGCTTTCCAAAGTCCAATAGCATTTTATAAGAGTGTTAAGGTCTGGACTTGGTTCAAACGTCTGGTAATTCATGTCATTAACTCTTGCGCTATATTTTCAAACTACTTTTTTAAGTAGACTGACCATTTAGCCATTGCTTTCGAGCTGCTAAAAATTGGATTTGATTGATGGTCTGCATTTGGGGTTAAATCACTTTCGTGGTTAAGGTACTTTGAATTGATTTTTTTCAACATTGTATTCATCGTGTGAAAACTTGATTGAATGTTTGCATTTTCATTCGCTCCAACACTAAAGTATAAATAGCTTTTCGAAGGCTTTTTACTCTTTTGAAGGCTGCTTTCCAATTGTTTAATGATTAAATTATCAAATCGCCATGCCGGTGTACTGAAACAAAACCGAGCATTGAATAACTCCGGCTCTTCAATCAACGAATAAAGTACAAATAGACCAGCTCTTGAATGCCCTGAGATGGTTTTATAGTTTGTAGTTCGGTAACTGCTATCAATACGATGAATCAATTCCGTTTTGATAAATTCCAGAAATAAATCTGCCTTACCCTGTGGACTCAGCGAATCATTCGTTTCGGTCTGCATAAAAGGTGGTGTCAGGTTTTCCTCTCTTTTACCTTTATTATTTAGTACACCTACCACAATGCATTCAGGGGCAATGCCAGCCGTTGATAGGGTAAACAATCTATCAGAAATGTCGAAATCTAATTTCCCCGCATCTAACACATACATTACCGGATATTTCTTTGCAGGCTCTTTGAAATAATTCAAGGGAAGGTGTATTACAATTTTTCTATCCTCCTTGAGTGTTTTAGAATATAATTTTACAAATACCAGGCTATCCGTTTTATTTTTTTCCTGTGCTTGCACAGCACCATAAAACAAAAGCAAATAAATACACAGAATTGTTTTTACTACTTGTTGCGAACGATGGGATATAATATTTTTAGTCATCTTTATGAATAGGTTTCTGAATTATAACTATCATTTTTTAGTTGTCTCTCCGCTTCAACCCAAATAGAGGTCTAAGTATGTTTATCCTTCTAATGGCGAATTCATAAGTAATAAAACATCCTACACCAGTAAATAATAGAATGGAGACGTATTGAAGAGGCACAGGAATGTCCAATGGAAATATCAGCAAAGACCCTAAGAATAGAAAAATCATGTGAAGAATATAAACAGGGTAGGCCGCCTGGCTCAAGTACGCTAGTGCTTTGCTGGGTTGATTCAAGTATTTGTAACCAAAGGCAAAAACGGAGACAATCCAGAAGTTTGATTCAAGGGCTAATTGATACGTTGGCACTCGCATTTGAAATTGAAACAGTCTATATGTGTATAGGGAAATGGCTACACCAACAAACAACCACCTCCATTTTAAAATCATTTTCCAAAAACCATCACCACTCAATACAAAGCAGAAACCGAAGAAGAAGGCAAGAAGTCCTAAAAAGAATCCATGCCAAGTCATTGCATACAATTCGTACAGACTCGGATTGACTACTAATACTTCCGTAATAAACGCAGCGATAACAGGAAGAATCCCCAGTGGACTACTCAGTAGCTTTCTTATCCCACCAACCAGTTTGCTATCTTCATTTCTCTTTAGATAGAAGAAAATAGGTGAAAGAATAACAACGTAAACAAAGATGTTACCCAAAAACCAAAGATGCCCGGGATCGGGGGTGTACTTCAAACTCCAATGATAATGATATTGCAGAATGAACACACTGATGGGAACGATGAAAAAAAAGCCAAACAGATAAGGGATTCCAATTCGGGCAGCACGTTCAAACACCAGTTGTTTCCAGTTTCTATTTTGAATAGCGAAGAAAACGCCCATTCCAGAAACAAAAAATAAAAAGGGTATCCGCCATACGTTGAGCATAGACATGGGAATCCACAACGACTCCCATGTTTTTTTGTTTGAAATAAAACCAATCATGATACCCCATGTCTGAAAGCCAATGGATGCATGATAAATCAATAACAGACCAATGGCAATCACCCGCAGCCAATCAATGTCGTATCTTCTATTTTGAGGCATCATCTAGTTTATCTATTGATGTAAGAAGTTATTTTAGAAGTGCTGAAATCTCAGGCCTGGTTTTTTCGATGTATGCGTAATCCAATTTTAGACCCATGGGGGATAGCATTTTTTCAAGCATTTCGTAGGTTGGTTTTACATCTTTAAAAGAACCTGCCATCGACTCATAAGGGGTGGCATCATACTTATTCTTGATAGTCTTACTAGCATTTTTTGCCAACAGCATCTTCACAATTTCAGGTCGGCAAAAAAATGCAGCCGTATGCAGCGCGGTAGAACCATCGTTGTTCTGCACGTTGATATCGGCACCTGCATCAATCAATGCTTTGGCGATGTCCGTTTTTCCAAATAGCGAAGCGCTGATGAGTGGGCTGGAGCCTCCGTAAGGGTCTTTCTCATTGATGTTAGACCCCGCAGCAATGTGTTGTTGTACCACATCTAATTTTCCAGCAACCACTGCCGTGTGGATGTCCATCTGCGGAGGTTTCACAGCTGATTGGTTGTTTTGTTTAGCGGCCGACTTTTTGTCCTGGCACGACACCTGTGTAAGAAGTGAACAGAACAGCGCCACCAGCACCAAAGCTTTGGCGAACGAGTTGTTGAAAGTTTTCATCATTGGTTTATTAAAATTTTGTTGCGACAAAGAACGGGCTAGCATAGCCGGACGGCTAAACACCTTTGCGCACTAAACCATCAACTTTGTTGAAAGCGATATAAACTATGGCGCAAGCATGTAAATTTTGAAGCAGGTGGGCTTTTTAAGTAAGGCGTCAAGACACCCCTGCCTACCGGCAGGCAGGTTTGAGGTGTCAGACGCCTAGGTCACATTTTTTTTCGCTATCGCGATTGATACCTTTGCAGCGCTTCGCTAAGCAATTTTTTTAATGTCTTCTCCTCAATCATCAAGTGATTTTTTAAACCAGGCAACCGAATTGATTCGCCAGAGCATGGCCAACGAGCAGTTCGGGGTTTCCGAACTGGCCGATGCGCTGCACATGAGCCGCTCGAACCTGTTGCGCAAAGTGAAAAAGGAAACGAAGCTCTCCGTAAGCCAACTCATCAACCAGGTTAGGCTGAAAGAGGCGATGCAGTTGCTGCGCCAATCATCGCTCAACGTATCCGAGGTGTCGCACCAGGTGGGTTTTGGTAGCACTTCGTATTTCATCAAATGCTTTCGCGAATATTATGGCTACCCACCGGGCGAAGTAGGCAAGCGACCAGAAACCGAACCGTTACCCATTACACCAACGTCAAATAGGAAGTATACGTGGGCGATTATTGGCTCCACCTTATTATTGGCGGCTGCATTCAGCCTGCTGTATGTTTTTCATATTTGGCCATTCGCTCAGGCGCAGAAGTTTGATAAATCTATTGCTGTACTTCCATTTAAGAATGAAAGCAGCGACTCCACCAATCTCTACTTTGTGAACGGCTTGATGGAATCCACCCTTAGCAACCTTCAAAAGATAAAAGACTTGCGCGTGATAAGCCGCACGTCATCAGAAAAATATCGCGACACACGCAAATCGATTCCTGAAATGGCGAAGGAACTGAACGTGAGCTATTTTGTGGAAGGCAGCGGACAAAAAGTGGGCAACCAGATTTTACTGAACATACAATTGATAGAAGCTGCTACGGACAAGCACATCTGGGCGCGGCAATACCAGCGCGACACCGAAGATATTTTTCAGTTGCAACAGGAGGTAGCCAAAAGCATAGCCGAAGAAATCAAGGTAATCATCACACCCGAAGAACAGCAACGCATTGCCAAACGGCCCACGCAAAACTTGGTAGCGTACGACTTGTATTTGAAAGGAAAAGAACTGCAATCGATGCGCGGAAATGAAAATTTATTGAAGGCGGTTGACTTTTTTAAACAGGCAGTTGCCGAAGATAACACGTTTGCTGCGGCTTATGGCGAAATCTCGATTACGCTATACATCTACAACATGTTTCGCAGCGATAAACAAGGTGAGTCAGATATTTCGCTTTATGCCGACAAGGCCATGCTGCATGACCCGAAGTTGGGCGAGAGCCTGATGGCCAAAGCTTTTGACTACATCAGCAAGAAGGAATACACACTGGCGGAGCCATTCCTGAAGAAAGCACTCGAGTACAATCCCAACTCGGCTTCGGTGATTGGTGCGCTGTCGGATTTTTACACGCACTTCATTCCCAATACCAGCAAGTACCTCACCTATGCATTGAAAGGCATTCGTCTGGATATTGCCGCGCAAGATTCGGTAACAGCCAGCTACACGTATCTGCGATTGGCCAATGCGTTGATTCAAACGGGCTTCGTAGATGAGTCGCTGAAGTATATCGACAAGTCGTTGGCATATAATTCCAAAAATCCGTTTGCCCGCTACATCCACGCATTCATTCTCTATGCAAAAACGAAAGACCTCAATCAAACCCGCGAGTTGTTGATTCAAGAGTACACACAAGACTCCAGCCGGTTTGATATTTTGCAAGACATCGGCAAGGTGTCGCTCTATCTGAAAGATTATGACGGAGCGTATCGCTACTACAGACAATTTTTAAGCATTCGCGAAAGCCAGAAGCTGGATGTATTCCGCCACGAAAACATGAACATTGGTTTAGCGATGGAGAAAGCCGGTGACAAACAAAAAGCCGAAGAACTCATCGAGAGCTACAAAGGATTTTTGGATGCCGATGAATCCATTTACAAAAGCCTAGGCTATGTGGCCTACTACCATTACAAAGGCGATGATACCAAAGCGCTGGAGTACCTGAAGCAATTTGCGAAAGAAGACAACGTGCAGTATTGGATTATCCTCTTCATCGATTCAGACCCCGTCATGGAGTCAACGATGAAAACGCCCGAGTTTGCCAAGTACATCCAGGAAATCAAAGACCGCTTTTGGCGCACACACAACCAGCTGAAACAAGTGTTGGCGGAGGAGGGGTTGTTGGAGTAAGCGCGACACCCTCAAGGTACCATGACGCCTTAGATTTTTTTGGCGGCCTTCATGTCTCGCATCGTCTCTCGCAGAGCTTAGGATAACCCACAAATATTGGTAATTTTTGAGATGGACAATTTGGTAATCGAAGAACAGGTGAAGGGGTTGTCATTTGCTGATGATAGGCTACGGCAACGCTACGAACAGTGCCTAGCGGGAATGCAAGAAAAAGATTATAGTCACTCCTTCCCCAACCCGATAAAAGACACTTATGCACTAAAGGGATTTTATCGATTCATAAACAACACGAGGGTAACGCAATCAACTTTTATAGAAGGTTACAGAAAGGGATTGGTTGCCTATAGCAAAAAGCTCATGGGACAAGGACAAGAATGGTTTTTGATACATGATACAATGTTTGTGGAGTACAACAATCGGGAGTTGGATTTAGGTTATACCCAAGACAAAGATTCAAACGGCCTTTTACTCCACCATAGCTTGCTGTTGGACAACCAGTATGTCCCTTTGGGTTTATTACACCAGCAGATAATCCAACGTAACCGGGAAGAATTTGGTAAACGAGAAATGTGTAAGGAAAAGGCGATTGAAGACAAAGAATCACACAAATGGATAGAAGGCATAAGTGAGGGGAAAGCTTTTAGTGAAGGCACAGGAAGAAAACTCATTCACTTATTGGACAGGGAGGCGGATATGGAGAGGTGATAAATTTGTTTTTAAAAAATCAGCCGACAACCTCCAGTTTTATCATACGGGCCAGGCATGACCGAAGTACATTATCACACAGCCAGCGTGACAAGGAAGAAGATGTACGCTTATTTCGCCTGTTCAAACAAATCGCAGCGGATGGCAAACATTATGGAAAGGGTCAGCCTACTTCAACACACTTTTAGAAG
This sequence comes from Cyclobacteriaceae bacterium, assembly GCA_019751475.1. Lineage (GTDB taxonomy): Bacteria > Bacteroidota > Bacteroidia > Cytophagales > Cyclobacteriaceae > ELB16-189. Next base: position 7,117 of record JAIENH010000651.1, on the reverse strand, counting down.
GATATGTATTGCAATCTTCCGCTTGAGTTGTGGGTTATCCTAAGTCCGCTAAGGGGACGATGCGATAAATTAAGACTTGTACCTTTTGAGAAATGCTTCGCCTTTTTTCTGAAGTATGACGGGTGTGAGGTAAAGGTAATTCGTATAAAACACAGCTATCAACAGCGCATTTCGAAACAAGAGCGATAGTAGATTGGGAGGGTCAAAAAAAGCACGGACAAAATCACCGGGAGGGGCAAGTAGCAGTGGAATCAAAAAGAAGATCGCCCAGGCAGTAACATGTAACACAATGGTGACATTACTTTCTTTCATTTAGCTGTATAAGAAGGGTAAAACTACCCCATTAGAGTATAACTTTGAATGTGTGTCGATGAAAAAGCAGAAAGTGTGTATCAAAATCTTCTTCGTTATGCAACGTTGATTGCCCAACGATTACAATAACTATTGAGTCATTTCAAGATTCACTTAGACTCCCGTTTCCAGTGCAGCAGTTTGCCTGAAAGGGCGACTTTGTTTGGCGGAAATGTCGTATCGGTTGGGTTTGCCAACATCAGCAACATCCGATTAGCCAACCCAAATATAATCCGCAGACTTACCGCATTTGAAAATCAGGTGTTTGTGTAGTCTAGTGCGGAGGAATGGGTGCCTCCTCAAAGTGTTTTTTCAGAACATGGATTTTACTGCTACAACTCCAGGCGATTGCTCCACACAAAATAAGTACCAGGCGAAACATCATCGAAGCAATTCGCGCGAGATCACCATCTTCTGAATTTCGGTAGTGCCCTCATAAATCTGTGTGATCTTGGCATCCCGCATCAGTCGCTCAACATGAAATTCTTTCACGTATCCATAGCCACCGTGTATTTGCACCGCTTCGGTAGTGACTTCTTGCGCAATTTGTGAAGCATAGAGCTTGGCCATAGCTGCAGCTTTCACGAAATCCTTTTTCTCATCCTTGAGATACGCAGCTTGCCACACGAGCAAACGTGCTGCATCAATCTTGGTAGCCATCTCCGCCAATTTGAATTGAATGGCTTGGTGGTCACTCAGGTGTTTGCCAAAGGCTTTTCTTTCCTTCGAATATTTCAGCGCTAATTCATACGCGCCCGAAGCGATACCCAATGCTTGAGCAGCAATACCAATTCGTCCACCATTCAGCGTGCCCATGGCAAAGGCAAAACCAAAACCTTCTTCACCAATGCGATTAGCTTTTGGCACTTTCACATCGGTAAACATAAGAGAATGGGTATCGCTTCCGCGGATGCCCATCTTGTCTTCTTTTTTACCAACAACAAAACCCGGCATGCCCCGCTCAACGATAAGACAATTAATACCCTTGTGTTTTTTAGAAGCATCCGTCTGGCACATCACCAGGTACACACTGGCGCTGCTGCCGTTGGTAATCCAGTTTTTAGTGCCATTCAACAAGTAGTGGTCTCCCTTATCTTCAGCTGTGGTGCGTTGACTGGTGGCATCAGAACCGGCTTCCGGTTCTGACAAACAAAATGCCCCGATGATTTCTCCAGCCGCCAATCTCTTCAAGTACTTCTGCTTCTGCTCTTCGTTGCCATGCTTTTCAAGTCCCCAGCACACGAGAGAATTGTTTACAGACATCATCACGGAGGCCGAGGCATCTACTTTTGAAAGCTCTTCCATAGCCAGCACGTACGAGATGCTATCCATACCACCGCCATTGTACTTCGGGTCTGTCATCATCCCCAAGAAGCCCAACTCTCCCATTCGCTTTTGCAATTCAACCGGAAACTTTTGGTGTGTATCACGCTCAATCACTCCGGGGAGCAATTCATTTTGTGCAAAATCACGGGCGGCCTGCTGCACGGCCAGTTGTTCTTCGGTAAGCTGAAAATTCATACGGCTATTATTGTCATGTTAAATAACAAATAAAAGCTGAATTGTTTAAACAAGTCTTAGTAATTCGAAAACAAAAAACCCCGCCAAAGCGGGGGTTGAAAGTATTATTTTCAAAATGTGCGTTACTCGTCTCGACTTCCCCCCAAATACATCATCACGTAATACGCTAGCGTAGTGATGGCACCAATGGCGGCTACTACGTAGGTCATAGCGGCCCACTTTAGAGCATCTTGCGCCATATCATATTCGCCTGGGGTAACAATGTTTCTGGCTTTGACCCATGCCAATGCCCTGCGGCTGGCATCAAATTCCACCGGCAAGGTGATAATGGCAAATAAGGCAAACACAGCGTAGCACGCAATGATCACCAACAAGGCCGTCCTCCACGGAAGTATGCTGCTGGCAAAAAAGCTACCAAAGATCATGGCCATCATCATAAAGTTAAGCACGCTTGCGCTGATGTTTTGAATGGGCACCATGGCCGAGCGGAACTGTAACATGCTGTACGCAGTAGCGTGCTGCACGGCATGCCCACATTCGTGCGAGGCTACGGCTGTAGCAGCTGCATTGCGACCATGAAAAACTTCCTGGCTTAGATTAACTGTTTTGTTTGCAGGATTGTAGTGGTCAGACAATTGACCCTCCACACTGATCACCTGCACATCGTGAATATTGTTATCGGCCAGCATGAGCCGTGCTATCTCCGCACCTGTCAGGTCTCTTGTTAAATGTGTTTGCGAATACTGTTTGAATTTGCTCTTCAGGCGTGAACTGACCATCCAGCCTATCAACATGAAGATACCACCAATGATTAATGCACCAAATCCCATAGTTGTATTGAGTTATGTTTTTTTAATTTTCTCTACAATGGTTGTGGTAGAATAACCCGGCACAAACGCAATGGTTTTCACCACACCTCCGGCTTTTTTCACAACATCCGCGCCAACGATATTTCCTGCCAAATAGTCACTCCCTTTCACCAAAACATTAGGCTGGAGCTCAGAAATCAAATGTAGGGGCGTATCGTCATTAAAAAAAACCACCAAGTCGATGGATTGAAGTGACGCCAATACGTGCGCCCGCGAGTGCTGGTTTTGAATAGGCCGGGAGGGGCCTTTAAAGCGGCTTACGGAATCATCGGTATTCAATCCGAGCACAAGCTTGTCCCCTAGCGCCCGGGCCTTCTCCAGGTAATCAACATGTCCGAGATGCAAAATGTCAAAGCACCCGTTGGTAAACACCACTTTCTTTCCTTCCGACTTCCAGCGGTTAACCAACGCCTTGGCTGCTTCCATGTTCTTTATTTTTGCGGCCGCCTTCTCCATCGAATGATCCAGTAACTGGCTATCAAAGATACGACTCCTCCGACAATCATGGTCAAGGTCTGCCATGCATGAAAGATGAACACAAAAGCAATGGCATCGGCTTGCGGCAAAGCATACAACATAACCAACCCCAGCGGAACAATGGTGTGATACGACCCCGCGCCACCAGGTAGCGGGGCAGCCATTGCAATCGCGCCTAAAGCAAATAATACCAACACAGCACCAAAGCCAAGTTCGTTGGTCGTTTCAAAGGCCTCAATCACGCAGTAGCTCATCAGGAAGTACAACAACCAAATGGCAATCGAATAAAAAACAAAGAGCCATGTGTTCTTTAATTGAAAAACAGAAAGAAGCCCTTCCTTAAATCCGAGGAACAACTTTTTCAGCTTTTCATTTTTGCGAAATAGAAAGATGAGCACTCCTATGACGATTATGCCAGCCAGACCCACAAACACAATAGGAGGCACACTAAAGCCATCGCGCTGCTTGCCGATGCCGAGCGATTCTAAAAATGCCATGAGCTTGTCCCACTCTGCCAGGAAAGCCAATAGGATAATTACTAATAAGCACAGTACATCAATGAGCCGCTCCACCACTACTGTGCCGAATGAAACTTCTACGGGTGTATCTTCAAGTTTATAGAGATTGTAGCATCGTGAAAATTCTCCACCGCGCGGTATGGCGAGATTTACCAGGTAGCCAATCATCAGCGAGAAGAAGCTGTTGCTGAGCTTGATGTGATTGCCAGTAGGTACGAGCATCATTTTCCATCGCTCAGCCCGCAACACGTGGCTGGCAAATGCCACCACGGCCATCATAATCAGGTAAAATTTATCCGCCTCTTTCCATGCCCGCCATATAAATTCGGCCTTGTTTCCACCTTCACCTACATTCAATCCACGCAGCGAAAGCCATAACAACCCCGCTGTGAGTGCGAGCATGACAATGTATTGAAGGACTGTGCGAACTGACTTTGACAATGGCTAAAGCTGTTTAAAATTCGAAGCCTTGAAGTTAAGCAAGTTTATTCTCAGGCGTAGGAAATATCAGCGTTGGGGTGAATCCTTTTGCTTCTTTTATCTCCATCGATGCATAGGACAAAATAATAACCATATCGCCTACCTGGGCTTTGCGAGCAGCCGGGCCATTCAGGCATATCGTTCCACTACCACGCTCACCTTTTATAACATACGTCTCCAGTCGTTCACCATTGTTAATATTTACTACTTGTACTTTTTCATTGGCAATCAGGTTGGCTGCATCCATTAGGTCTTCGTCAATGGTGATACTGCCCACGTAATGCAATTCCGCTTGCGTGATCTTTACACGATGTATTTTTGACTTCAGAACTTCAATTCTCATTTGTCTGTCAAGTAGATATTATCGATCAACCTCACTTCTTCCACATAACCAGCGATTAGCAGCAAAGCCTGATCAGGCTTTGTAACGTTTTCTAACAATGTAAAGTTTACCCTATCAGCAAGTGCAAAATATTCCAGTCGTATATTTTGTTGACTGCAAAGCAATTGAACCATCTTCTTCATCTCTGAAAAAGACTTACCCTGAAGAAGCTGATACCGTGCATCCTGTAAGCATTGATAGAGAATAGAAGCTTTTTTCTTTCCTTCTTCACTGAGTCGTGCATTGCGGGAAGACATTGCCAGGCCGCTGGGCTCTCGAACAATAGGAACGAAAATCAAATCAATGTCGAACTTTAACTCTTCCACCAACTTGCTCACGATCTTGCACTGCTGAAAATCCTTTTGACCAAAATAGGCCCGATGTGGCCGCACGATGTTGAACAGCTTCGCCACCACCAGGGCAACACCGCTGAAATGTCCTGGGCGAAACTCTCCCTCCAGGACTTTGTCCAGGTGACCAAAGTCAAACGCCAATTGCTGCGGCTCTGAATACATTTCAGAAACCTCCGGGCAAAACAACACATCGCAACCAGCCTTCTCAAGCATAGCAGAGTCTTGAGGTAAGGTGCGCGGGTACTTTTCTAAATCGGTCGGATTATTGAATTGTGTAGGATTGACGAAAATGGAGCAAACGGTGACGGTATTCTGAGCTTTTGAGGCTTTGATAAGGCTCAAATGACCTTCGTGGAGAGCGCCCATGGTAGGCACAAATCCGATGGAATTAGCTGCAGCGCCCTGGGCATTCAAATAGGCCTTTAACGGCTTGATTTCCTTGAAAATGACCATTTCCAGCCTATTTTGAAAGGCGGCAAATATAGGCTTTATAATTGATTCACAGTTGAATAAGGGGCGGATTTACCGTATCTTTGTCCCCTCGTTTCTCAATAAAAACCATTATTATGTCCAAACTGCGAATTCTCTACGTGGCCAGCGAAATCAATCCTTTTCTACAGACTTCAGAGGTTTCGGAGTTTGTGCGAAAACTGCCACAGGCCATGCAGGAAAAGGGAATGGAAATCCGGATACTGGTGCCGCGTTTTGGCTTAATCAACGAACGGAAAAACAGGCTCCACGAAGTAGTTCGCTTGTCAGGCATAAACATTTCGGTAGGCGATGAAGAAAAGCCTCTCATTATCAAAGTGGCTTCTATCCCGAATGCAAAACTTCAAGTGTATTTTATCGATAACGAAGATTATTTTCATCGCAAGTCGGTATTCCACGATAAGGAAAACAAGTTTTACGAAGACAACGATGAGCGTGCCATCTTCTTTTGTAAGGGTGTGATAGAAACGGTACGTAAACTAGGCTGGGGACCAGATATTGTGCATTGCAATGATTGGATCACCAGCTTTATACCGCTTTATCTGAAGACCACCTATAAGAACGATCCGCTTTTCAAGAACACGAAGACCGTTTTCACCATTTACAACAACAGCTTTAGCCACAAATTCAAGGGCGACCTGATGGGTAAAGTGAAGATGATGGACATTGAAGATAATATGCTGGGCCACCTCAAGACGGGGGATTACGAAGGGTTCATTAAATTGGGCGCACAATTTGCCGATGTGGTTTCCGTGGCCGGAGACAATAAGAAGTTGGAAGGATTAGTTAAGAAGATTAAAGAGAAGAAAGTTGAAACCATTGAAAAGGACGATAACTACACCGAGTCGTTTTACAATCTCTACACGGAATTGGCGGGTTAGGCTGGCCGTCCTTTTTTCCCTGCTGGGAATTTTTTCCTGTTACCTGATTGCTTGTCGCGATGACTTAAGTACGCTTGGGTTTCCTGAGGGATCTCGATTTCAAGTGTTTTACAAGGAGTTGTCTATTCCCAGTTCTGTTTTTGGAATAGACTCTATGATCACATTCAACTCACCTGATCCGAATGTGACAGATGCACGCAGGTTTATGATCGGAAGGTACTCCGATAATGAGTTTGGCGAAATCCAAGCAAATATTTTCACCCAAATCAGACCCTTTACTACAAATTTTACCATTAGTAACGATGCTACATTTGAGTCAGCCGTACTAACGTTATGTTTTGATCAATATTGGTATGGACCTTCTGTAGCATCAACCCATTCTTTTGAAGTGCACGAGCTGACAGACAGTATCATAACAGAAAATGCTTATTTTTTTAACTCTCGTGTCTCGTTCTCACCAACGGTGTTGGGCAGTGAAGTTTACACTGTGAATCCGGATGTCTTTAAGAAAAGTCAGGAATTGAATAACGATTCAGACCAGCTTAACAATGTAGTTGACTCGGTGGCAATCACGCTAGATCCAACTTATGGAGAAGCGTTGTTCAGAATATCGCAAGCTAATGGTGATGAGTTTAGGACGTTTCGAAAATTCCGACAAATTTTTAAAGGACTTGCCATCATGCCAGGCGCTGGTGATAAAATTGTAGGTATCAATCCAGATTTTGAGGATGACACTAATACGAGGAAATCAATCACCAAGACAAGATTGACGGTTTATTATAACACTCCTAATGCT
>JAIENH010000172.1 GCA_019751475.1 Cyclobacteriaceae bacterium | reverse complement strand
AGGTTACTGTATAAACATTCGGACTACTACCAGGAGTCACTGTTCCAAGGGTACCCCTTGAACCCGTAAAACCTGTGATAGCACCGATAGCTACCGTAGGAGCGGAAACAGGGACGGACGTTGCTATATTAGGAATTGCATATGTCATGGTGAGTGTTGTAACATCGCCAGCCTTCAACGCAGCTTTTGCGCCCGATTCACGCGTTACGGTGACGCGGGGATTAAATATGTTAGAAGCTACTCTCCACTGCCCAAAGCACGTTGCGCCTACAACAGAAGAACATACACTTGGGCTCCAGCTAGCGTAAGCGGTGCCATCATCAGCAATTAATCTCCAGTTGATGCGAAATGCGTCTGCAGCAAGTGCAACATCGCCTACACCAGGAATAGTATAGGTACGATTAGGTAGGAATCGTGTTGCAGCTGTAGAACGATTGAAACCAGTAGCCGCATTGTACGGATGGCCCGTAAAGATGTTCACTGGGGGATTAGGGCCAGCACCATCATAATCAAATGTATTATTCTGATACAAACTGTATACATCGTCTCCTGTGATGTTAATGGCTTGAGAAACTCGGGCATCACCTGCAGGGATCGATTTCCAAAATACGCCAGGGGCCTTAGAGGCATTAATACTACCCAATTCCTCGCGGGTCGGGCCACCATGATTGGCTGTTTTTGGATTCCGGGCAGCATCGGTATACGTTTCAAAATACTCAACATAAAGCTCAATGGTTGCAATCTTAATCCGGTTGTCAATGGACTGCCATTGCAATTGAAAGGGTACACTTTGATTCGCTGCTGTAGCGTTGCCGTCAAAGAATACCACCCGATCTATAGCTGTTTGGTCATAGAACTGGTTGTTTCCAAATTGAGGCAATAAGGTTGTATTGTCATACTGAGACGTAAACTGGCCAAACCCATGCGCATTTCCTTGTGGTGGCACATACGGATTCAGTTTTTCGTCCTTACAGCCAATTGCTAATGCAATCAAAGTAGCAGTAAGGAGTGTTATATGTTTTAATCGTTTCATGATTGTAGTCGATTTTAGGTGTCTTGATTAATTCGCCCAGAATACCTTATCCACGTCAAAGGCAATGCTGCGTTGTGCGTCTGTTACGCTGCTATTCAACGTCAAATCGTCCAGTGAATACGGCAATCGGTTGGGGAAGCCACGCACAGGAGCCTGAATCTGCGGACGAATCCAGTTTGAGTTAGGAAATCCTGTTCTGCGGTAGGCATTATAGATTTCATACCCATTGCCAAAGTTGCAAAACCAAGCAATCTTCATCGTCCTGTTAAGCCTCTCTGTATCGTCACCAGCGCCATCATAGAAAGCCAATTGAGTGGCTACAAACGCCTCAATAGCGGCTGTCGAAGGGGCCACAGAACTTGCATCCAGCGACTGACCAAACGAAACAACCTTTGCTATATGAGCACGAAGGGCTAGGTTAATCAATGATCTGGCCGCTGATGCTCCTCCGGGGACTAAACCTGTTAGCAAGGCTTCAGCGCGATAGAGCTGAATGTTGTAAGAGGTAATCATGGGAAAAATGCCATTGCCAAATGCGTTATTACTACGAACAGCACGAGATGCTGTGCCGTTGGCAGCAAAAGCACCATCATCATAGAAACCACCCGCAGGATAAACACCGGGGGCCGTACGATACGAACCATCCAACGGTACGCCTGAACGATCTCCGCGGTCACGACCAAAGTAGCCAGCCAAAAATGCCCTATCTGTAGCATTCAAGGGGTTTGAAATCACACCTGCAGCCTGAAGGAGGCCCAGCGCATTTCCATTTACAGGGAAATATCCGTAATAACATGGAGCTGTTGTGCAGGTTGCCGTATTCCTTTCAGTAGGGTCGTTGAAGTTCAAAACTGTATTACGCTGACGCTTGAAATAAAAGGGCAATCGCGGGTCACGATCACGAATCATCTCAAACATGATTTGATGTCCGAAATAGTTGAAACCGTTCTCAGCCCCTGTGTAAGCATTCTGATACCACGGATGGCGGTTATCAGGGTTCAACAACCGGCCAAACTGGAATTGAAAATCATCTGCAGAAGCAGTGATCAATGGCTGCGCCAACACTGCCTGGATGGCAGCTGAGTTATTGCTCACCCTCCTTGTCTGAATCAACATGCGCAACTTGAGTGAATTAGCAGTAGCTACCCATTTTGCACGCTGAATGGTTGTGCTACCAGAATTAAATCCAAAAATAGGATCACCCCTGCGCGTGTCAACCGGATCTACGGCATTAAGCGAGGTAACTGCCTCATCCAAACTGGCCAGCAGGTCCGCATAGACATCTGCACCGCTGTCATACTTCGGGTTCTGATTGGGTTTAGCGAGATTATTTCCGTTGAAGGCATCAAAGTAAGGTACATCGCCCCATAAGTCCACCATCATCGAGAAGTAATAGGCCTTCAAAACTAATGCAATACCCAGGTAACCTGGCTGGTTGCCCGCATTGCGGCAAAACTTGATTACTTCATCCAAGTCCTTCAGAGGGCCTGTGTAAAGAGTTGACCATGTGCCTACATAGGAGCTCTGATTCAGGTTCCAATCTTCCGCTGAAACAATCATGCCACCCACAAAACCAGTGGCATTTGTGTTCAGCCCAGCGGCAAAGGTGTTTGAAGCATTGTACATAACCGAAGGCAACAACAAGTCAGGCGTTACCGTCTGTGGGTTGTTGGGGTCAGTATTTATATCTAGGTTGAACAAGTCGCAACTTGATACAACTGTGATCAGTATCAGCGAAGTCAATACTTTACCGATACGACTGTTTATTCGTTTCATCGTTCTTATTTCGTTTGAATGATTAGAATGTCAATGCAATGTTTACACCGTAGCGTCTGGTGGTAGGTGTGGCACCTGCTTCAAATCCCTGAATGTTGGTATCAGCGGTAGTAGCCAATACTTCAGGATCAAGGTTTAAGCCTTGCAGCACGTTAGGCGCTTTCCACCACAGGTTACGGCCAGAAACCGAAATCCGTGCTGAACCAAAAGGTGTTTTTGAAAGCAAACTCTTCGGCAAGCTGTAGCCCAATGAAATTTCGCGAAGGCGAATAACCGTACCATCATAGATACTCACTTGATCAGGACCATAGGCACCAAACGCTCTGGTGAAGTGATAGTCAAATGCATTGATACCCGTAGTATTTTTAATAGTGTTTCCGTTTTCATCGAGCAGCGGTGTGTTAACCTGCTTAGAAGGATCACCATAAATACCAGGTATTACACGATTACCTTCTCTGTCTTCCTGAATCTTCAACTGACCGCGCAAGAATAGAGAAGCAGCGGTAACAGAATAGAAGTCACCCCCTTGCTTCCAGTCGATAAGGCCCATTAAGGTAATGCCTTTCCACGTAAATGAGTTGGTAATGCCGAGTGTAAATTTAGGGTTCGGGTTACCAATGATAGTAGCTACGTTGTCATTATAAAGAAGACCATCTGCACCATTGATCAACAAAGCCCCTGTTTGAGGATCGCGGGCAGCTTTGGTACCAAAAATCTGTCCAAACTGCTCACCTTTTTTTTGAATATTTTGAAGAACCCCGCTATTGCCACCACCAATACCACCTAACAGGATCTGTTCTTGAGGACCTGCATCAATGACTTCTGAACGGATGCGGGTAAAGGCAGCATACACATTCCAGGTAAAGCCATTGGCTAATTTAACCGGTGTAACATCCAAGCCAATTTCCCAACCGCGGTTCTCAACTTCACCAGCATTAATAATTGCTTCCGAAAAACCACTGGTGGGAGAGGTACGAACCGGAATGATTTGATTGGTGGAATTACGCTTGAAATACGTTACATCCAAGCTTACACGGTCACTCTTATGGCGGAACTCCGCACCAAATTCTAATTCTTTTGTGCTCTCATTCACTAGGTTAAGATTACCTACCCGATTGTCTAATGTAGCCCTGCGATACACGGTTCCATTAGCGCCTGACGTATAGGGAACAGCCACTCTGAATACTGTGTTTGTAAAGTAAGGATCCGCTTCACGACCTACTTGTGTGTAGGCGGCACGCACTTTCGCAAAACTGAAGATATTATCCAACGCGTCCGTAGCATCCGTCAAGACAAACGATACACTGGCACCAGGATAGAAGAAGCTTCTGTTTTGCTTAGGAAGTGTAGACGCCCAGTCATTACGTGCCACGAGGTTGAAGTTCAAATACTTATTGTACGTAAATTGCAAGTCTGTGTAAACACCGTATAACCTGCGCTGACGCCTATTGTCATACAAATTGATTTGAGAAGCCGTGTTACGGATGTTGTACAAACCTGGAACGATAAATTCAGCACCAAGAGTAGCCTGATCTGTGAAATCACGCTGGTTGGCGTTACCACCAAAAATACCACGGAAATTGAATTTCTCACTGAAATCTTTGGTCACGGTAAAGATCAAGTTATAGTCCTGTTCAGTGTTTACCAGATCATTTAAGAACATCTGGCCTGCCGGGAAAGTAGGACCTCCCTGACGAACGATGCCTCTACGAGCTTCGCTATAGGTATTAGCACCACCTTTGAAAGTAACCTGGAGCCAATCCTTAATATCATACTGAAAGGTCATGTTACCATATACACGGTGCACATTGCTATTATACAAGTTGTTCTTAGCTATCCAGCGTGGGTTTTCAAGAGAGCGATAGAATACGTTGTTTCCATTTACCGGATTTTCAAAAGGATAACCGTTCAGGTTAAAGTTTCTTGGCAAATAGAATATACGCGCAAAAATCGATCCTTCGGAACCTCCTGAATAATCGGTGAAAATTGAAGGAGCAACAGAAGGGGTCTGTTGTGTAGTATTAACGTAGTTAACACTACCCGAGATAAACAGACCATTGTCAAGAGTACCTGAACCTCCAAAATTGAACGAAGTGCGTTCTGATTCCTGGTTAGGAACAATACCTTCATTAGACATGCGGGAGATACCAGCATTAATAGAGTGCTTTTCACCACCACTGTTAATGGAGATACCGTTTTCAATAACGCGACCCGTTCTGAAAAACCCACCTATTATATCATAAGGGCGTGCCGGTTCTGCAATAGCATCATCAAGCACTCCGTTACCATTATAATCAACTGTAGCCATCAATTCAGGAAATAGGGCCTGATATCCTTGACCAATACCAAAGCCGACTCCTGTTAACTGATTAGGAATAGTGCCTTCCGGATAACCTGTGGCATAAACCTTTGAATAACGGGGAAGGCCACCAAAGTACTGTTGGTTGATCTGATCTACATATTCAGGGAAAGGCGCTCCCCAGTTACCGATAAATCCACCGTTGTAGTTCTGGTTAGAGCCTTGCATATACTTATTTTGGTAATCAGGAATACCAGAGATTTCTTCAAAGTTCACAGAACCATTGTATGAAATTTCGAGACCTTTCTTGGAGTTTTTCTTGCCTGCTTTGGTTGTTACAATTACAACACCATTAGTAGCACGTGAACCGTAAAGGGCAGCAGCCGCAGCACCTTTTAACACGGAGATTGCTTCAATATTATTCGGATCCAAGTCAAAAGCCCGGTTAGAGTACTGCGTACCAGCACCTGCATTGTTAGACTGGCTACCAGTAGTATTACCTTGGTAGGCATTTACGCCATTATCAAAAGGAATACCATCCACAATAAACAAAGGCTGAGTATTTCCTGTCAATGAGGAGAATCCGCGAATGTTGATACGAGTAGACTGACCGGGGGCACCACCACTACCGGTGATGTTTACACCAGGCATTTTGCCTTGCAATGCACGAAGCGGGTCTGGCTCAGAGCGTTGCTGCATAGCAGAACCGGCCACGTTAGCCACCGAGTAGCCGAGGGCTTTCTTTTCGCGCTCGATACCTACCGCTGTTACTACCACTTCCGTCAACTGCTTTACATCCAAGCCAAGGCCGATGTCAACCACCGAGCGCTCGCCAATTGGAATTTCCTGAGTAGATAAGCCGATAAACGAGAATACTAACGTGCCTCCAGCAGAGGGAACACTTAACTTGTAGTTACCATCGGCATCGGTAACAGTACCATTGGTAGTGCCTTTCAGCACAACGTTCACACCAGGCAATGATGAGCCATCTTCTGATGAACTCACCTTACCTGAAACCACCCGTTCCTGCGCCAACACTGAACTGGCTACAAAAACGAATGAGAAGCATACGAGTAAAAACTTCTTCATAGGTTTAGGTTTAGATTATTAATTTAAAGTCTAAAAATAGGGGGAGATTTGATAAAATAAAATACCCCATTAACAATTTCTTAAAAGCTAATCTTTGGAGATATCTATATTAAACCGAATAAAACTACACTTTATAGTCAAAAAACGGCCCAAAAACCCCTAAAAAGTAAGACAACTGCAAAAATTAGTAATACTATCATTAGCTGAGAATTACCTAAAAATTAGGCATAAAAAAATCCCGCTTCGGGGCGGGATTTTTGATAAAAATCTGGTTTGGGGGAAGCTTATGCTTCGGCTACAACCGAAACAAACGACTTATCAGCCTTGCCTTTTTTGAAAAGAACTGTACCGGCCGTCAAGGCAAAAAGGGTATGATCCTTCCCCATGCCTACATTGCGGCCGGGGTTATGCTTGGTACCGCGCTGACGCACAATAATATTACCAGCTATGACCTTTTGACCACCAAATACCTTGATGCCCAATCGTTTGCTTTCTGATTCGCGACCGTTCTTTACTTTACCTTCACCTTTCTTATGTGCCATAACCCAATTTGTGATTTATGAATTAAGATTTTCTGATTTATCAAGCTATTCCGATGCTTTCAATCTGGACTTTCGTGAACTGCTGGCGATGGCCGTTTTTCACAGCATAGCCCTTTCTGCGCTTCTTCTTAAAAACAATTACTTTGCCATCTTTTACGTGCTCCAAAACTTTGCCGGAGATGGAGGCACCCTTAATAGTAGGAGAGCCAACCGTCACCTTGCCATCTGTATCGATGAGCAAAACGTTTTCAAATTGAACAGAATCGCCTTCTTTGGCCTCGATACGAGGGGCATAGAGGTACTGGTCTTTTTCTACTTTAAATTGCTTTCCGGCAATGTCAACAACAGCGTACATGACAGTTGGTTTTTAAAAATGGACTGCAAAGATAGAATGTGAGGTCATAAAAACCAACAAAACCTCTTAAATGCCTTTTTTGAGCTTGAAATGCCCTATTCTGATCCTTAGCGCTGGCTTAGTTTAGACCTTGATCACTGGTGAGCTCATTTCAAACTTATAAAACTCATTTGACCAAAAAAAAGACGTCATTTTTTTTAAAAAAATTATCATTTGAGTCAATCCTTATCGTGCACGGTGGTAAGTAGATGAGAATGAAATGCTTTTCGAAATCGTGTGTAATAGTATTGCTTTTACTTCACCTTCCACCGCCCGATTGTCCCTTTGATATGTAGGTGTCATTTCGAATATTTGTTGTCTCCGGCTTTTTGAAAAAAATGTAATCTCTCCTGATGAGAGCAGATTGCCTTTTTTCTTTGAGTCGAACAGAATTGATGTAAACACCTTAACCAATATTCCATGAGTAATCATTTAATAGAAGAACCCATCCTGAAAGAGAACAAAGACCGTTTCGTACTATTCCCCATCCGTCACCATGATATCTGGAAATTCTATAAACAAGCCGAGGCCAGCTTTTGGACGGCCGAGGAAATTGACCTGAGCCATGACCTGCGCGACTGGGTAAACCTCAACGATGGCGAAAGACACTTTATAACCCATGTTTTGGCCTTTTTTGCAGCCAGCGATGGCATTGTGAACGAAAACCTGGCGGAGCACTTTGTGGGCGAAGTGCAATACACTGAAGCCAAATTCTTCTACGGATTTCAAATTGCGATCGAGAACATTCACTCCGAGACCTATTCCTTACTTATTGATACCTATGTAAAAGATGCCAAGGAGAAAGACAGCCTGCTGCACGCCATCGAAACGATGGACTGCGTGAAGAAAAAAGCCGACTGGGCGTTGCGCTGGATTGATCAAGGCAGCTTCCAGGAAAGATTAGTTGCCTTCGCGGCTGTGGAGGGTATTTTCTTTTCCGGCTCTTTCTGCTCCATCTTCTGGCTAAAGAAAAGAGGATTGATGCCGGGCCTTAGCTTCTCCAATGAATTGATTTCAAGAGACGAAGGTCTGCATTGCGACTTCGCCTGCCATCTCTACACCCACCATGTGAAGAATAAGCTTTCGGAAGACCGGGTGATTGAGATCATAAAAGATGCGGTGGCTATTGAGCAAGAGTTTGTAACCGATGCCCTACCGGTAAATCTTATCGGCATGAACTCCCAACTGATGTGCCAGTACATAGAATATGTGGCCGACCGCCTTTTGGATGAGCTGATCGGCAAGAAAATCTACGGTGTGACCAACCCATTTGACTTCATGGACATGATTTCGCTGCGCGGAAAGACCAATTTCTTTGAAAAAAGAGTGGCTGAATACCAGAAAGCTGTCGTTATGAAAATCACTGAAAAAGATGTGGACCCTAAATTTTCATTGAATGAAGATTTTTAATTAATTTTCAATTCCATTTTTTAAACTTTTACTACACCCTAACAACCCATAGAAAATGCTTGTATTGAAGCGTGACGGACACAGAGAGTCCGTCAAGTTCGACAAAATCACCGCCCGGATCGAAAAACTCTGCTATGGCCTCGATCCTAAGCTTGTCAACCCGGTAGAAGTAGCGATGAAGGTCATCAACGGCCTGTATGATGGCGTTTCTACCCAGGAATTAGACAACCTCGCAGCTGAGATTGCTGCCTCCATGACCACCCGCCACCCAGACTTTGCGAAACTAGCAGCACGCATTGCGGTGTCTAACCTGCACAAGGTGACGAGTAAGTCGTTTTCAAACACCATGAAGCGGCTCTACCAGCACGTAGATGCCAAGACCGGACAAAACGCCCCCATGATCTCCAAAGAGACTTGGCGCGTAATCCGCGACAACGCAGCCGAGTTGGACGATGCCATCATTTACGATCGCGATTTCAGCTATGACTACTTCGGGTTTAAGACACTGGAGCGCTCCTACCTGATGAAGATTGAAGGAAAAGTAGTGGAGCGCCCTCAGCATATGTTGATGCGCGTGGCCGTGGGCATCCACGGTGAAGATATTAAGGCCGCTATTGAAACGTACGAGTTGCTTTCGGAAAAATGGTTTACCCATGCTACTCCTACCCTGTTCAATGCCGGTACTCCAAAGCCCCAATTATCGTCTTGCTTTCTGTTGACAATGAAAGATGACAGCATTGACGGAATTTATGATACACTAAAAAATTGCGCAAAGATTTCACAATCAGCCGGAGGCATCGGACTGAGCATTCATAGTGTTCGTGCAAAGGGCTCCTATATAAAAGGTACAGGCGGCACCAGCAATGGCATTGTACCCATGTTGCGGAATTTTGACATGACGGCCCGCTACGTAGACCAAGGCGGTGGAAAACGCAAAGGAAGTTTTGCCATTTATCTGGAGCCATGGCATGCCGATGTGTTTGATTTCCTTGACCTGAAGAAAAATCACGGCAAGGAAGAGATGCGTGCCCGCGATTTATTCTACGCGATGTGGATTCCCGATCTGTTCATGAAGCGCGTGGAGAGCAATGAGATGTGGTCACTCTTCTGCCCGAACGAAGCACCCGGCCTGGCCGACTGCTATGGCGAAGAGTTTGAGCGCCTCTACGAGAAGTATGAGAAGGAAGGCAAGTTCCGCAAGCAGGTAAAAGCACAAGATCTTTGGTTTGAAATATTGGAATCTCAGATTGAGACCGGTACTCCGTACATCTTGTACAAGGATGCGGCCAACCGCAAATCCAACCAAAAGAATCTTGGCACAATTAAGTCAAGTAACCTGTGCACGGAGATTATTGAGTACACATCAGCAGATGAAATTGCTGTATGCAACCTGGCCTCCATCGCGTTGCCTAAGTTCGTAACAGCCGATGGTAAGTTTGATCATCAAAAATTATACGAAATCACCAAGGTGGCTACCCGCAACCTCAACAAGGTGATTGATGTGAATTATTATCCCGTAGCAGAAGCTAAGCGCTCTAACATGCGCCACCGCCCCATTGGACTTGGCGTGCAAGGGCTGGCCGATGCATTTATTATGCTTCGTATGCCCTTCGAGTCAGACGAGGCACGCGGACTGAACAAGGATATCTTCGAGACCATTTACTTCGGAGCAATGGAGGCTTCAATGGAACTGGCCAAGGTCAACGGACCGTATGAGACCTTCAAAGGTTCACCGGTATCCAAAGGCATTTTCCAGTTTGACATGTGGGGTGTTACACCAAATTCTGGTCGCTGGAATTGGGAACAATTAAAGCGTGACGTGAAGCAATACGGTGTGCGCAATTCCCTCCTGGTAGCGCCTATGCCTACTGCTTCTACCTCTCAGATCCTGGGTAACAACGAGTGCTTTGAGCCCTACACATCCAATGTATATACCCGCAGAACGTTGTCAGGCGAATTCATCATTGCCAACAAGCACTTGATGAAAGACTTGATGAGCTTGGGGTTATGGAGTGAGACCATGCGTCAAAAGCTGATCTCCACCAATGGATCGGTACAACCTATCCCGGAGATACCTCAAAACATCAAGGACATCTACAAAACGGTGTGGGAGATTTCGCAGAAGGCCATCATCGATATGTCGGCTGACCGTGGAGCATACATCTGCCAGTCGCAGAGTTTGAACATACATATTACCAACCCGAATTTCGGTAAGCTTACATCCATGCACTTCTATGCCTGGAAGAAAGGACTGAAAACGGGTATGTACTACTTGCGGTCTACCGCTGCAGCGGATGCCATCAAGTTTACTCTTGATAAGTCGGCTATACAACAACCTGCTGCTGAAGTAGCTGTAGCTGAAACCGTTGATGCGACTGTGAAAGCCGCACCTGCCGTGATGGAAGCGCAACAAGCAATTCCCTACGAAGGTCAGGCCCCAACGATGATGAGCTACGAGCAAAAGCTGGCAGACATGGCCTGCTCGTTAGATAATCCAGATGCTTGTGAGGCGTGCGGCTCTTAATTGCTGAATCTCAATTGAAAATAAAACCCGGTGATGAGCCGGGTTTTTTATTTACTGATGTTTTCTATCACCGTCTTCTTACCGGCTTTTTCCTTTTGGAATTGGTGCTTTTCTTTTGAGGGGAGCGACCGTAGGTAGTTTTCACTTTCGCAGTAGTTTTCTTTTCGCGGGGATTGTGGCTATCGTCTTCTACTTTGGTTTGGGCTGTGGCGCCCTTCTCCCATCCCAGTACAATATTGAGACCGGCTCGCACGGACAGCAGTTGAGAACTGTTGACGAATGAATTTAAATTTTGATTAGCGATGAGCGAGGCGGGTGCCCGCAGCAGATTATCGCCCACGATATACAACTGCATCGGGGCCAGGTTAAATGACACGCCCGCGCCAATATTGTTGTACGATCGATTGGAAACTGTGTACGACAGCGAAGCACTCACCCATTTGCCAAAATGTTTATTGACATTGGCCGTAAGGCCGGAGGTGGTACGATCACGAAATTTCTCCGTAAAGAACAACGCGCCAACACTCAGATTTTTCATCAGTTCGTAATTGCCACTGAGGTAAAGTTTGCCAGGCAACATAGTAGTGTAGGAACCAATGGCCGATTCCTTCATTTCAAACTTCGACTTAATAGAGTCCAATTGCTGATCTAAATAGTTGCTCCCGGTTTTGTCAAGTAACTTGTTTACATCAAAGCCGGAGAACACGTAGCGAGCTTTGGCGGGATCCATCCTGTACTCCACCGTGTTATTCTTCCACTTTACATAACCAAAGTCTGTAAGGCTTGCACCAAGCGTTAGCTTTTCCATAAACTGGTAGGTAGCTCCAATGTCTAATCCCCAGCCGGAGTTTTTCAGGTAATCTCCAACACGTGCATCATAACCCGATTTGTTAAGATTGGCAACACCAGAGGATCTTACTAAGGCATCGCCTGTGGCTGTAAACTGGTAGTTATCATCCACCTGCAAGATCAGCGAAGAAGACTGCGTGGTGATATTGACCAGTCCATTGAGATATTTTATCCGACCCCCAATGGTGAGTTTATCATTTAACTTGTATGCGGCACCCACATTGGTAGAAAGAAAAGCAATGGACTCCTGCTGAGGTGAGGTGTTGGAATACGAACCCACAATAGGCGCAGTGCCATCCACCAACACGGACGCGAGGTCCTTGGGTATCATGGTGCGATTGTATCCTTTTACCGTTGAGCTTAACATCACGTATAACTTCGGGTTTATTCGAATGCCCACACGCAATAAATCCGTGAAGCCTGTAAGCGAAATGTAATTTTTGTCCGCCAGTCCTTTGGTCCAGTTCGATAAATCGATGGTGGAGACTCCAT
Organism: Cyclobacteriaceae bacterium; assembly: GCA_019751475.1. GTDB lineage: Bacteria > Bacteroidota > Bacteroidia > Cytophagales > Cyclobacteriaceae > ELB16-189. The sequence continues at coordinate 1,816 of JAIENH010000172.1, read as the reverse complement.
CGTTTTTCGTGACTAAGTCATTGTAACTGAAGCCGTTGTTGGAATACACTCCACCAAAGGAAGAAATTCCGGGCAACCCGATTGACAACTTGTACTTGGGCATGATGGCAGGATTGGCCTCCACCACTTGCGGCAGGCTGTTCATAAAATACAGCGTGCTTTCCGTTTGAGCATTTACGGATATCGCACAAATACCTACGATCAGGGTCGATAAAATGTGTCGCTTGCTCATTCGCTCTTGATGTTGAGTTTGGCCAGCATCCCTACATTCAGCTTAAGCTTGTAGCTGGATTTGAATTTGACATTCAGTAATTCTCCTGTATTGTCCCGGGTGGTATTCATCACCGATCTCACCAACAGGTATTTGGACTTGAATAGCTTATTGAGTTTCTGCGGATCGAGATTTATTTGCACATCTGAATTGCCAGCGGTTTGCAATTCGCCAGCGGCCGTCACGGTGCTTGCCTTTACCAGAAATGTCTGGTTGGTTGTAAACAACGAATCCAGTATCGCATAGTTCTGATCAGCCATGTAGAGTTGAATAAAAGCATCCAGCGGCATTTCATTTACTGACTTTACCTTCATGGAGGCTGAGGTCACGGTCGACTCGTCAACTTTATCAAGATCAATTTTAAGCGTGTCGATGAGGAGCACACCACTTGCTTTGCCATACAAAGGAATTTCGGTTGTCATGGTCACACGAAGCTTGCTGGTATCGGCCAGGAAGTTAGAGGCTGCGGGTACGCCTTTGTTGATGCGAGCAGTAGCCGCATACTCCAACTTGGTGGGAGAGAAATTAAGCAGATCGGAAGCATTGAGTACCGACACCGTAGTGTTTGCAGAAGTGCCCAATGTAGTTGGGAACGCCAGGTTAACCGGGCTGGCCGGGCTAATCTGAAACGGCAATGTGGCCCCTGGCTTAGACGCTTGCAACTTAGAAAAATTGACTTCGCATGCCATGCCATAGTCACTTCTCACTTTCATGGTGATGAGAGGCTGCACAAACGAAACTTTGGATTTATTGAGTGAAGAAGTAAAGACACCCAGATCGATGGTTTGAGCAGGGATAGTAGCCGACTGGTCGCCAAAGAATCCTCTGATGTATGAAAAGTCCATTCCTGTAAAGGACAATTGAACGTTGGCTTTGGTATTGTTTGCAACAAACACGGAGCTAGTTCTGCTCTTCAGAATAAGATCCAACTTAATATTGAACCGGTTGCTAACACATTTAATAATATAGTCTCTCAACTGGCGTGTAGTCACTCCGCTGCCAGCTGTAAACGTGAGCGGTTGAAGCGAAGTTTTTTGAACGACATCCGTCAAGGTTACGCGCACTTCAAATGGCAGACTCGCATTGGCGGGTGAAAGTGAGACGGTTGAACTGAGGGTGCCGCTCTTGAGTAAAATTTCTGTCAACTGTTCAGGACTTAGATTTAAGTCAATCGCTTTAGAGATGGTTGCTACTTGCACATCAGCTGAACTCGGAGGCAAGGTGCCTTGCGGAACATCAAAGCTTGTATTGTTGACATTATTCGGAAGATCGAACAGTCCCCTGATGTCTTGGGAAGCAAGCGATTGAGAGTAATAAAAATAGAGCAGCCCATCCGGGTACACCCGCAAGTAGGAAGAATCTTTGTCTGAGATCAGGTCAAGAATACTGATGTTGCCAAATGCCAACGGCAACGCCACCGTGGGCGTCAATGTGACCTTGTCAATATCATAGTCCTTGCTGTTAAGACATGATGCCAGTACCAATAAACCAGCGAAAACAAGAGGATTAAAGCGCATGAACGACTATTTAGACTGGCATATATTA
>JAIENH010000149.1 GCA_019751475.1 Cyclobacteriaceae bacterium | reverse complement strand
AAGCGAAAAGCAATTGTTGGCAGGGCAGGCCGTCATCAGGGGACAGGAGGAAGAGCGTGGCCGGTTGGCCAAAGACTTGCACGATGGCCTCGGTGGCATGTTATCTGGAATAAAATTTTCACTCGCGAATATGAAATCAAATGTGATATTAGATGCAGAAAGTGCGCTCGTGTTTGAGCGGTCGCTTGACATGCTCGATCATTCCATTTCTGAACTAAGACGTGTGGCGCATAACATGATGCCCGAAGTATTGGTGAAGTTTGGGCTGGAAGAAGCAGTAAAAAGTTATTGCGATTCGGTGCAGCAGTCGGGCATGGTGCGCGTGAATTTTCAGTCGGTGGGCACCGCTTATCGGTTTGCTTCCGACCGGGAGATAACCGTGTATCGCATCATTCAGGAGTTGATGACCAATGTCGTTAAGCACGCGAAGGCTAATCACGCGTTGGTGCAACTTGGGTGGCAGCAAAACAGTGTGCATGTCACAGTGGAAGACGATGGAGTAGGTTTTGATGTGGATACTTTAGAGAAGTCGCGTGGGGCTGGGTGGGCCAATATTCGCTCGCGTGTTGATTTCCTGAAGGGTAAATTAGACGTGCAATCCGCTCCGGGTAGTGCTACCTCGGTGAATATTACCTTGCCCACTGCATGACACGCATTTTTATAGTGGATGATCACCCTATGGTAGTGGAAGGCATTCGCACCATGTTGGCGCAAATGCCTGATGTTCAAGTGGTGGGCCATGCGATGAATGCAGCTTCTGCCTTGGGGTTCTTTGTAAGCAACTCAGCGGATGTAGTTTTGTTGGACATCAACCTGCCGGATGAATCGGGTATCGAAGTATGTAAGAAACTTCTCGTAAGAAATTCTTCTTTGAAAATATTGGCTCTTACCAATTTTGATCAACTGACGTACTTACAAAGTATGCGGGAGGCTGGTGCTAAAGGATACTTATTGAAGAATGCATCATCAGGTGAAATTCAACAGGCTCTTCAGATAGTATTAGACGGAAAAGAATACTGGTTGGGCAAAACAGATGTTCGTGAAAGCATCCAAGAGCATAATTCGCTATTGCTTACGCGAAGGGAAATAGAGGTACTTAAATTGATTGCCGAAGGACTGACCAACCAGGAAATTGCGGACAAATTGTATATTAGTGCAAGCACCGTTGACTCGCACCGGAAGAATCTTATTTCCAAGCTGCAAGTTAAAAATACCGCTGCCCTGGTGCGGACTGCATTTGAAAACAAAATTATTTAAGATATGCAATCATTGTTGACTTCACTCCTGGTTTTCATCTCACTTAGTCTGGCTGTTGCACAGACCCGCGAGATATTTGAGTTGGCTACCTTCTCTCCTCCAGCCGGATGGGAGAAGGAGACTCGTGATTTTGCTGTTTCATATTCAGCTACGGACCAACTTACTCGTAGTTGGTGCCGTGCTACTATTTACAGAAGTATCAAAAGTAGCGGCACCCCAGCTACTGATTTTACTTCTGAGTGGGAAATATTAGTCGCTAAGAATTATCCGGACGCGGTTGTGCCTATGCCCCAGTCTTCCATCGAAGATGGTTGGACAGCAATGGTGGGCGCTTCCAAATTTGTGTTCAACAACGAAGAGGCAGCTGCCACCTTGACTACGATCTCCGGCTATGGAAAAGCGATGAGCATTGTTGTGCTAATGAATACCGACAAGTTCATAGGCGAAGTAGATGCTTTCATGGAGTCGATTACGCTGACAAAACCAACAGTGGTGCAACAGCCCGCGATTCAAACCACAGAATTAAAGCCAGTGAATCAAACAGCAGCGACAATTGGCGTTACTTCTGCGCCAGTCAAAAAACCCATCATGCTGTCCACCACCAACTTTGACGATGGCTGGGTCTCTCAGCCTTTTGCAGACTACGTGCGAGTTACGAAAGGCGCTATCACTGTATTACTTCACTATGGAGTGGAGGTCACTGATGAACTTCGCAATACGGGCAACCTCGAAGGCAACTTGTTCGACCGGTACATTCTGCCTCGCTATACGGTTTCTAATGTCCGCAAATATGACAATGGTGGTGTGTGTTACTTCTGCGTTTATTTCTTCGAAGCCGATGCGATTGATAAGACTACCGGAAAATCTTGTTACATCGGTTTTCGCGTGATTACAAACAATGGTTTCTCACGCTGCATTGAAATTATTGCCCCATCTGCCCAGGAACTTGCCCAAGAGTTTTCCAAACAGGAAAAAGTGGAGGCCATGCTCAACTATAACAAGTTTGCGGTGACAGAAAAGGACTTAATGGGAACGTGGGATAGCAGCAGCGGTGCGGCCGCGAATATGTACAGCACTGTAACAGGTGAATATGCCGGGATGAATGCGTCAAGCTCGGCCGATAAATTTGTATTCAAAGGCAATGGTCTTTATGAGAGCAATCACAAAGGGGCGTTTGGTATGGTGGGCAGTATGAAATTTTATGATCAGAAGTACAATGGCAAGTGTACGGTCACCAACTGGGATATCACTATGACGAACCGGTTTGAAGGAAAGACCAGCATTTTTTGGGCTCAGTTTGAAGCCGTGCGCAACGGATGGATGCTCCGGTTGGTTGACAAGGAACACTCTGGGATGAAATACGATTTGTTTCGCGCGAAATAGTTCTGTTTTCTAGAACGATTCATCGCCTGAGCGAAAGAAACCCTGTTTTAGATTTCAATCCACTGCTAAAGTCAATTCGGTAGAAGTATGTGCCGGAGGGCAATTCGTTGCCACTTTTGTTTTGACCCGAAAAGACACGCGTTATGTTGTCATAATTATCTACTTCAAACACAATGTCACCCCAGCGATTGAAGATGGTGACTTTATTGTCCTTTGTTTCAGGAATTACCTCAATGTTTTGAAGGAGAAAGATGGGATTTATAAGATCTCCATTAGGAGAGAGGGCGTTGTAAATAATAAGATCACCGGTTACTTCGATGGTAAGGGTTTGTTGCGAACAAAAACCATTGGTATTACACGCTTCGATGATGATTGATTCAGTACCTGTATAGGGTCTTCCACTGTAGTCGATGGTGAGTATGTTATTGGTAATTGTAACTATGGCACCGCTTGATGGAGGCGAGATTACCTTGATGGAGGCTGGATCAAGCGTTCCTGAAGTGGTGATGAGCTTACTTAGATCAAATTCTACTTTGCCTTCCACTTGTGTGGATTTTGCATCTGATGCAATAACAGGAGCACAGCCCGTAGAACTGATAGTAGCTGTTACCGGGGTGCGATTGCTTTCACATGTGCCTGTTGTTAAAGTTACATAGTAGGTGGTAGTGGAGGTAAGCATTGGAGTGGTGTAGCTGCCGTTGACAGCTCCTGCAATGGGTGTTCCGCCCGTAGCTGTGTTGTACCATTTGTATTGGCCATTGCTTCCTCCTGAGGCGGTCAGTGTGAAAGTACTGCCGGGGCAACTACTGACACCTGTGCCCGTTGGAGGAGCTGTGTTTGTAATTGTAGCTATCACAGGAGTGCGAGTGCTTTCGCATCCTGTGATTGAAATCGTTGCATGATAAGTGGTGGTAGCAGAAAGGGAAGGGGTGACATAACTTCCGTTTGTCTCACCAGGTATTGCTGCCCCGCCCGTGGCAGTCGTGTACCATTTGTATTGTCCATTGCTTCCGCCAGACGCTGTCAACGTTACACTGCCACTTCCGCACAAACTCGCGCCAGTGGCGGTGGGTGCAGTTGGAATGGGATTGATAAATAACCCCATATCATTGGTGTAAACCGTTGCTGCGAGATCACCATTGACTTTGCAGCGGTAGCGACCGGCACCAAAACCAGCAGTCGTATTCACCGTAAGCGTGGCCGTGGTTGCTCCTGAGTAATTTGCCCCGTTAGTAAAATCAGCAAACACAAGAGGAGAGCCGTTTGGACTGAACTGCCACTGATAGGTGATGTTGGTAGTGCCAGTAGCTGCCGTGGTGAAGGCAGCGGGTTGCCCAGCGCATACGGTAATGTCAGAGGGCTGAGTAGTTATGGTGATCGTAGCTCCGCCATTAATGATCCTGGCAAGGCCCAATCGGCCAGCTCCATCGTAATCCGTAAAGTATCCGGTGATCAGGATTTTATCATCAGATTGCAAGGCCATGCCGGAGATGTAATCGTTGGTGCTGGTGCCAGGATCGAACCCGCAGTCAATCGATCCATCAGTGTTTAGCCGAACCAGATTTTTACGAGGAGCTCCGTTAACAGAATTAAAATGACCTGCCAGAATAATTTGTCCGTTACTCATAAGTCCAATTTTGTAAGGGCCATCGAATGCAGCTAATTCAGCAATACCAATAGCTGAAAAAGTGTTGTCAACCGTGCCATCTGAATTGACGCGAGCAATGCCAAAGTGTGGCACGCCATCAACTCCCGTAAAATTTCCAGTGATTAGAATTTTTCCATCCGGCTGAATGGCAATGTCGCTCACGGAACCACCATTTGCTAATCCTACACTGAAGCTCAAATCGCCCGAGCCATCTGCGTTTAGGCGACTCACTATATTGTTACTTACGATAACAATTTTTCCATCAGCCTGCACCTTGATAACAGTAGCTACGAGGGATGGCCCCGTGAATGACGGATCGGGTGTGCCATCCGTATTTAAGCGGGTGAATTCAGGCGAACTCATGTACCCCTCTGCCGAGTAAACAATTTTTCCATCTGGCTGCAACGCCATCGCGTAAAGCGTAGATGAGTACGACTGAGGCGCATTACCGTTAAATGCAATGTCTTCCGTGCCATCGGCATTGTAACGAATCACCTGATCATAGTTGTAGCCTAAAATCTTGTCATCGGTTTGGATGAGCGGAATCATGTATTCTGGAATGATGTTGAAAGTGCCATCCAGTGAGCCATCGGTATTAAACCTCACCGTGCCAATAACCGGGGTGCCACCAATGCTGGTAGTGGGCAGTGCAACAATCACCTTGCCTGTGCTTTGCACGGCCACACCACCGACATACGTTTGATTATCGATGGCATGATTGAACGTTACATCGAGTTGGCCACTGTTACGAGGGCCAGGCGCACATGGAGATGCCACAGCTTGATGAATGGCCGAACGAAGTGTCAAACCCGGTACCAGGCTGTTGGTGATTTCAACTGTGTAGTTGCCTGCTTGTGCAAGTGTAGCCGAGGGAATAGTCAGTATGGTATTGGTGGCACCGCTAATGCTGGCACCTTCTTTAAACCATTGATAAGCATTGGCTGTGCCGGGCGTAGAAAAGTTGATCGTTAATGTGCCACCCAAAGTAAAGCCAACCAATTGGGCCGGAGGTATCTCAGCCTGCGGTGCATAGGTGAGATTCGCAAACGCGATGTTGGGCTCTAAATCACCAAAGTCCAGGGCGTTGCTGCTTACATCCAAATCAAGCAACGCAGTGTTTAAGCTGCCTGTGGTAAGATTGGGCAACACGGTAAAGTTGTTGTTGCTCAGATTCAGCGTGATTAAATTTGGCATAGAAACGAAGCCATCGGGGATGTAGCCACCCAAATTATTTTCATTCACATCAAAAACCACCAACGCATTCAAGTCTACCAAATCATAAGGGAGGTAGCCCGTAAGCCCGTTATCGCCCAACTGGATTTCGGTAACGCTACAACCCGTAACGGTAACACCATACCAGGTGCTCACATCGGTCGTAAGCCAGTTGGCATTGTTGGTCCAGTTGGCACCATCGGTGGCGTTGTAGAGTTGTACCAAAGCATTTTTCTCATCGGCAGGCACACATGAGTCAACTGTATAGGGAACCTGACTTATTCCCGTTGCGCACCCGACACTAACGGTGATGAAGCCAGTTGTGGCACCCACAGGCACACTGGTGGTGATGCTGGTGGCCGTGCTGGCAGTAACAACGGCTACCATGCCGTTGAACTTTACTGTGTTATTGGCAGGTGTGGGGTCGAAGTTTGTTCCCGTAAGGGTAACTACCGTGCCTGACAGGCCAATGATGGGAGTAAAGCTGGCGATGTAAGGCGGAGGCGGCCCGGTCTGACTAAGTTTTTGAACAAAGATATCAGACTGACCATTGGATGTAAGATTAAAGTCACAAGACCCTGCCGAGAAATCTGCTGTGTTGCTGAAATTGCCACTGACAATAACCTGGTTGGCATTGTCGATGGCAATGCCCCTTCCAAATCCTGTATAACTGCCACCTGGCCTTTCAACCCACACAAAATCACCTGATGCATTCAATTTGCTGGTGTAGATATTAGCGAATCCGTCTGCTGTGAATGAGTAGCTTGAACTGCCCGGATCAAAATCTACTGTGCCTTGAAAATAGCCGGTGGTATAAACATTTCCAGTGGCATCAAGTGCCAAAGCGAACGGTTCCTCTGCACCAATGCCACCTAAGTGTTTAGCCCATATAAAACCACCCGATGCGGTTAGTTTACTTACATAAATATCGCTGTTGGATGGATTGATATCCGGCACAGGTGTGAGTTGAAATACGCCAGGCCCTGGGTCGAAATCATGCGGGGAGCCATCACCCCGCACAAATTTTCCGGCTGTATAAACGTTTCCGGCAACATCTGTTCTTATGGCTTGAGCAACATCATCGCTGTTGCCGCCCATGCTAACCGCCCAAACGAAGTTACCATTGTCATCCATTTTCAAAACGAATGCCTCATTGGCTATTCCCGTTAATTGAAACACACCGGCACCCGGATCGAAATCAACCGTGCCGATGAATGCTCCGGTGGTCAGGATGTTGTTTGATGCATCGATGGTAACATCAGTCGTTCCACATTCAACTTGTTTTGCCCACAGTAAACCACCCGTTGCACCGTTGAGTTTTACGATGAAAGAATCGTCCAACCCAACATTGGTGAAGCTTGTTACTCCGGGGCCGGGATCAAAATCAACTGTTTGCCTAAAGTTTCCGGTAACCACCACATCATTGGCAGTGTTGAGGGCAATTGAATTCCCATTGTCAAAACTGATGCCCCCCACAGCATACGCCCATAGGAAGTTGCCATTGGCATCGAGCTTACAAGCTAAAATGTCCGTTTCACCGGCTGAGGTGAAGTTGACCACACCGGGGCCTGGATCAAGGTCGGCCGTTCCCCTAAAACCTCCGGCTATGAGCACATTCCCAACGCCATCAATAGCAATAGCGGTGCCACCATCCCCCTGCGTGCCACCGAACCCTTTAGCCCATATCAGGTCTCCTGCCGAATTGAACTTGGCAACAAATACATCCGTGCTACCCGCTGAAGTCAGATTTACCGTGCCGGGGCCGTTGTCAAAGTCAACTGTTCCTGAAAAATGACCGGTGACGTAAATATTTCCGGCAGCGTCTGATGCTACCGCATTGCCTGCGTCTGATAATGGCAATGTTGACCCGAAGTTTTGTGCCCAGTTGAGTTCAGGGTATTGGGCATGAGCAGTAAGTGAGGCCAGAACAAGGCCGATCCAAAAAAACGTGCAAACAATTCGTTTGCGATTCATAACAAGAGTGTTTACCTTCTTCATGTGTAGTTAATAAGGAAGCATACTCAAAACGTTTTCACCACCCTGTCGTGATAGCCCAGCACACCCATCGAGAGGCCGATGGTGAATTCGTGGCTGGTGAAGTTTAAATTAGATGCTTTGCTGCCAGGTAGCTCAAATACATACCCAAACCGGATATTCTTCACTATGGCCTGTAGCAATAAGCCATACGATTTAAAATTGCGCGTGAAGAGACCTGCTGTGTAGAGTTCTTTAATGTTGAAACTTGCGTTGATGTCAGCAGAGAAAGGCGAACCACTGGTGCCGCGCAGTAATAGTGAAGGTTTGAAGCGAATGTCTTCTGTCACAAAGATTACATACGAGCCGAACAAATAGTAGTGCTGCTTGTATAGTTCAATGGTTTGTCCGCCATCCTGGCTCACGGTAGCCGGCAAGAGCCGCGGCACCGAGAGACCCACCATGTATTTATCGCTTTTCAGAATCACACCCGCACCGGTGTTGAATTTCGTTTCTGTTAACGGGGCGAAAGCCTGGTCGGTGCCGTCTTGAATGTTAAGTCCATCCAGGTTGCTGTTGTAGCGAATAAAACCTGTTTGCATGCCAAAAGAGAGGGAGGCATTGTTAAGGGCGATTTTGTAGGCGTATGACAGATTAAACTCAGTATTTTTGGTGTCACCGAGTTTATCTTGCACCACCATCAGGCCGATGCCGCCCTTATTGCGAAGCACAGCAGAGTGTGCATTGAAATTGATAGTAGAGGGACTCCCCTCCAGGCCGGCCCACTGCGTACGGTATTGCAAATTAGCATTGAACATGTTGTTGCTGCCGGCATAGGCAGGGTTCATGATAAGCGGGTTGTTGAGATACTGGGCATAGATAGGGTCTTGCTGGGCGATAATAGGGAAACTGAAACTTAGCAGTAGCACTGTTATGATGAACTTCCTATTTCCTCCTACTGCGTAGTTTTTCATAGTGCACTTTTTTTAAGAAGAATGGTTCATCATTCTAAAGACTCGTAGAACTGATAATTTTCCCGATTGCCCAGAAAAAAATTATATTTAGTTACTCGTCTGGGAAATTATCGCTTCTTATAAGTCTTTATGCTGGGTTCGATGTTTATTTCACATCATAAAAAGGCTGACAGAAGCACGCTTTGGGAGAGGTATGTGCAGGGTGATAAGTCAGCCTTTGGAGAACTTTATGCGTTTTATCACAAGAGTCTCACGGCCTACTGTATAGGCAGACTAAAAACAATTGAATTAGCAGAAAACGCAGCCTCCGAAACGTTGATAAAGCTATTGCAGTACCCTCGACCAGCAGAGATTGAAAACTTTGAAAACTGGCTTTTTACCGTAGCCAAAAATGAATGCAACACGGTGTGGGCCACAACGGAGCGCAGGCGGAAACTCGTAGAAGCCAATTATGAAGCGGTTGACGACCACGTGCCCGAGGTAGATGAAAAATTTTCGGCAGAGAACTTGGACCACCTTGTCCGGCAAAACTTGGATGAAACCGAATATCAAATCTGGCAGCTTCACCAACAGGGCTATGACAACGGTGAAATAGCAGACATCACGGGCATCCACGAAAAGACCGTGGCAAACAGGAAGTCAACCGCCCGAAACAAACTGAAATTGGTATTAAAAGAGTACAGCCGAAACAAGTGAAATTAATTCATGATGAATCAATTGAAATTACACCTCTGAATAGAAAAATGAAGATTCAATATAATTACGAACTAATCCGCGACTACTTGCACGGCCTGTTAGATAATAAGACAGCGAAGGAAGTAAGCGGCAGTATCAAAACAGATGAAACAGCGCGGAGTATTGCGGAAGGCATTCTGCGATTGGAGAAAGAATTTAGTAGTGATGATAACGCCATTGAAAAGTATTTGGAAGATTTTAGGCAAAAACAGATTGGTCTGACTGAATTAAGGAACGACCGAATGCCTATTATCAAGCAACGTTGGTTTCGTATAGCCGCTTCACTTTTGATTTTGATTTCTGTAGGAGTTGCTATTCGTTTGACGGTTTTCACACCCAATCTTCAAACCGTGGTTGAACAGGAACTTAGTGTGCCTTATCCGCTATCCAACCTTGCACGTGGCGAAGCGAATGGAGCCGCAAAAGAAAGAGCATTTCAATTTTATGCGCAAAGAGATTTTCCAAAGGCATCGGTTTATTTTGAACAGGCATTGGCCGAGGAGAGGGAAAATGCATCGGTTACATTCTATGGAGCCCTCAATTATTTGTATCAAGGAAATTTTGATAGGGCCGTTGATTTATTGGAGTCTGATGTAATTAGGAACAGCCGGTATGCCCGACAAGGGCAATGGTATCAGGCACTGGCATTGATTAGATTGGGTAACAAGAACAAATCAATCCAAGTGTTAGACAGCATCGTGAATGATAAACAGCATTTTAAGCATGAGGCAGCTACTGGACTTCTCAAGCTTCTTGAATAAGTTACGCATTACCACCTTTGCATATAAATTCTCCAAAACCAAATTTTGAAAAGAGGGTCGCTGAATTCTGGTTTATCGTTATTGATATCAATTACTTCTTTCTCTATCAAAGCTTCCCGCACACGCTTAATATTTGCAGACGAGCCTAGATTGAATTCACGAAGAGTTTCATTGGAACTAAATTTTTCAACTCCGCTACAAACTGCTTTCAAAAAATTGACTTGCATATTGCTTAGCAAATCAACTTCACGTTGATATAAAATGGTCATTTGTCGCAGCAGTCGTGTAACCGCATTTTCAATGTCTGTACTCTTGGCGAACTTACCACATACATCCCATGTTTCCTGGGCCAACTGCTGCACATGATAGGGATGATTTTCCATAAGGGAAGAAATCTGTTTGGCTAATGGCTCTGTTATTTTTTTTCCTGTCTTTTCGAACCGATGAATGATATAAGGAATCCAATGCCGAGCATCGATTTTTTCTAGAAACATAAAACTTCCAAATCGATAGAAAGGCATGGATACATTCCCGAAAATATCCATGAGCATGTGTTTTTTACTTCCATACAGACAATACGAAGCATGCTTATGTTTTTGCCAATGAGAGCGTAGTTTTTTTTGAAATGACAATGCCTGTGTAAAGTACCCGATGTTCTGAAACTCATCGATGCACACCACGATTTTAGTTTTTTTTGTCTTGGCTATATTTTCGGCTAAATCCAGGATTTCGTCAGGGCTCCGTTGCAAGTCCTTCATCGAAAAACTAAGTGTGAATTCTTGTTGCTGGTCAGGACTGATACCAATGGATGGAATTAACCTTCGGAAGAATGTTTTTACTGCCTCGATTCTTTCTTCTGCTTTTGTAGAAGTAGCTTTTATAAGCTGTTGTGCCATTTGCACATAAAATTCCTGTTCGCTTCTTGTATTGAATAAATCGATGTAACAAAAGCGTATATTTTTCTCTTTTTTAATCACATGCTTGGCAGTCATTTCGACCAGCGAAGATTTGCCCCAGCGCCTTGCAGAAACAAGGGTCGTGTTAATACCCATGCGAAAATTGGAACTGAGTTTTTGCAGTTCTATGATCCGGTTGCAAAAATGTTCTTCACCTGCCAGTGTGCCAAAATTAAAGGGGCGAATGTCCATAGCATTAAATGTAACACAAAAGTATGTAACATTATTGTTACATACAAACTTGTTACACGATATTTCCGTAACGCCCTCCACGCAACCAAATCACAGTTAGAGCAATCAGGACGGCCCCGGCTATACCATATATAGCCCACAGGGGAAATTTTTTGGAAAGCGGATTTGTATCACCCATCACCACAATGCCAGCCCAGAAATACGGATGGTGATAAATTGGATCAGATGTTTCTGTTAGAAATTTAAGTTGGGCAAGGCGAAGGGCTTCGTCTTTTTCTTTTCCCTTTTTCAATTCAGCGTAAAAATCGGTCATGATGGTGCTGGTCACCTCGTCAGGCACTTTCCAGAGACTCATGATTACCGAAGGACATCCTGCATAGCTAAATGCTCGTGAGATGCTGATAGGCCCTTCGCCCGCTTGAATTTTTCCGAAACCAGAACTACAGGCACTCAATACCACCATCGCAGCATTGAGCTTCAGGTTGTAAATCTCCGCTACGGTGAGATACCCATCATTTTGCGAATCAGTATCGTGATTGAAGAGTAACTCCGAGTACTCCGGATTTTCATTATCCAGCAACGTGTGCATGGCCAGGTGAAGGATTCCATAACTACCCGCTTTTGTTTTGAAATTTGTTTCTGAAGCCTCTTGTTCTGTCCAAGAATCTCCTTGCATCAGTTGGCTGATTGATTTGACTTCTGCAGCGGCACCAGGCAGCGGGAGATTTCCGCTGCGCATCACCAAGTAGGCCATTGCGTGATTGAGTGTATCCATTTCTGCAAATTGATTGGGGTGATACGAAGGTGCAAAGCCGCCAAATTTTTTTTCAGATGAATTGCGCGAGAAAGCATGTTCACTTAGCCACGAAGCAGAATAAGCATAGCTGGCGCGGACTTGTTTGGTCACATAGTCGAGCGTTTTGTAATCTGGCTTGCCATCAGGGCGATGCATAAGCAGTGTTCCGAAATTTACTTGTGCCAGCTTGCCATCGGGAATGATGATAAGATTATTTACGGTATGATTGTCCAGCGTTGGCCTCAGAAGAATTTCATACAATGAATAAGCGGACGAAGTGTAAAGCAAATCAGCCTCTGCACTATGATTGAGAATGAAGTCTACATCGGAAATGCTTTTCTGATAGTCAGCGATAAGTTGGTTGAGGGTATCATCTTTTTTGATTTTCTCCAATGATACTTCATTTGCGTAAATGCTGAATCGGTAAATATTACTTTCTGCTGTGTAGAACTCAACAAGACATGTGTTGTTATTGGGCAACGAATTTTGTTCGGAGGTTAAAGAGGGCTCACGGGGTTTGTATTTGAGGTTGAAGTAAGCCGGAAATTTTTTTTCCAGGTTATTCTTTAGGAGGCTGAATTGTTGTTGCAATTGAAAAATGGCTTTCTCTGCCAAATTTATTTTGGCAGTATCCTTGCCGATTTTGGCCTTGAGAAGATTGCTTTGATGGTAAGCAAGTTCTATTTTGATGTCGTTCTCTTGCTGGACTAAACTGTCGGGCACGCCCGCCAGGGCTTTTGCTCCGCGGTCGCGTATATTCTCAAGCAACAAGGAGGCTTTACTCTTTTCACTGATTACGAAGGCATCGTTGATGTATTTGGTTTCTTTGGTTTTACTATAAAGCTGGTGTGCTGTCTCCATAGCCCGGTCATAGAGCGATGCGATTTCTTTTTTCAATTCTACCTTAGAGCTTTCCAAATCAAAGTTGACGCTAAGCTCTTCGGCAAGCGTTGTGGCATACTGATAGACATTCAGACTTTGTTGCAGATGAACGAGTTGATTACTCTTTTCAAAAAGCTGAGCCAGTGTCTTTGCTTTTTTACCAGCTATGCGTAATGCCAACGGCTTATTATCTAGCAAGTCGATTGATGGATTGGAAGCGAAAGATGTTGTGTCATGAAAATTGTGAGAAATGGAGGCGAAACTTTTTTGATAAAGAGCAAGCGCATCATCGAACTGTTGTTGCTCAACACGGGCATCACCCATAAGTAAATATAGACTTGCTACCTTGGGATTCGCATTACTCATTTTTGATTGGTAGACGGAGAGAGCGTGTTGGTATTGATTGAGTCCCTTTTCACTATCGCCAGTTTTGACGTTCACACTACCCATTTTTGCCAATACATCGGCCTCTCGTACAGCATTGCTACCGCCTGCTTTTTGAAATATCGCAAGGGCCTTGCTAAGGTAATCGATAGCAAGGCTTGAATTGTTCCCATCAGCATAGTATTCCCCAATGATATTGTAAACAATGGCTCGATAGGGATGGTCTGCGCCAAGACTCTTTTCTGCGTTTTGTTGGGCTCTTTTAAAACTGGCAAGCGCAGACGCATGGTCGCCTATTTTGCCATACATTTTTCCTAAGTATGCATCATAGGTGGGGAGAATATCGCTCTTGTCTCCGTAAAGTGAGTACATAATAGCATTGCCTTGCTTGGTGTAAAGTATAGCCTGATGATAGTTGAAAATATTGCCGTACAAATTGCCAATTGACCAATAGCTGGCCGCCACGTTGGCATGGTTAGGGCCAAGCGACTGGATGCGCATGTCCAGGGATTTTTTGAAGTAGTCCAATGCGCGGTCCGTGTTTCCCAATTTCTGGTAAAGGCTTCCAAGTTGTTGAAGGCTGTTGGAAATAGTAGGATGTTGTGGCGGCAACTTAGCCAACCGTATGCGATGAGATTGCTGAAGAAATCGTAGAGCCGTGCCCAGCTCACTTTGATTTTCATACAGGCGCCCGAGGTAAAAAAGTGTAGTGGCCAGTTCCGGGTCATCCGGTTGTAAATGTTTTTTTTGAATTGCCAACGACTTGTTCAGGTAGTACAAAGCACTGTCGTGTCGACTTTGATTGATGAACATGTATCCCAAAAATGAATAATTGAGGGACACCTCTATGCCTTCACCGTACAGTTGGCGCTTGAGGGCTATGGATGTATGCATAAGCGGCATGGCGATGGCGTAGTTACGTGCGCAGCCACCCTGTGCTCTCGACAAATAGTAATATGCGTCAGCGACTTCGGGGCCTTGTCTTTTGAAATTGGAAAGC